>JBLHQB010000006.1:0-30620 GCA_047624725.1 Patiriisocius sp.
TGTCAAACACAACTGTTTTGTACTCACTGACTGTAGAATCTTTTTGAGTGTATTGAGACTGGCAACGTAGTTCAAATTTACCTGTCCCCCCAAAACCAGATAATCCATATTTTTCCGTAAGTGCTGTATTTGACAACGTATACTCATCATCAGAGTCACGTGTCGTGATGTGCGTACCGTTGTAAAACAAGTTACAGCTCTCCGTACCAGTAGTTTTCCAAACCAGATCTACATACGGCCCATGTGCATCATCAGAGTCACGCACTGACCCGGTGAACTTGTCGACGTCGACATCATTATCCTCCGTTGAGGCAAACTGTGGCTTTATTGTAATTTGGACCGTATCAGCCACTGCCTTTGGGCTACCGTCCTTTACATATGAAACCCACAGCTTAAGATCATAAACAGTCTCTGAAACAATTCCGAGAGTTTGATACTCTGGTAATGTTACAGTCATACCTTCATCACCAATATCTACATATTCAGCAAGATGAATTTGGGAATTATTACCTTCAAGGGTAACAATGCCCTGCTCTCCTTCTAGATTCCTTTCCTCCCATCGCAACCGAATAGAATCACCAGTGTACACTTGGTCATACTTATCTGGATGAGTAATTTCGAGATCATAGTCCTCCTCTTCATCATTTATGTATTCGGTTTCGTCTAACGGCTCTTGAGCAGAACTAGGTGTAGCACCAAGCAACCAATTCTCAGCACTCCATCCACTTGTCCCTGCGTCATATGTAATATGCCACCACGTGTAACCATTTGCATAGCGTGGGCCATCAATAACCTTTCCTGCAGAGTACGCAGACATATTATTGATCCAATTCTCAGACGAACCAGCACCAGCTCGTACCTTTAAAGTATCTGTTGTCTGAACACGATCTCCAACTGCAATACTTTTATCGGTAAAACCTCCTTCTAGTCCAACTTCACTTTCTGAACCGTCTAATGCTTCAACTTGAGACTGCAGTGAAAGTACCACTTGCATCAATTGCTGAATCTGCGCAAGCAGGTCTGATGAGACCGATGCCTGCGCCTTTTGGATTGGCATAAAAACCGAACTCAACAGCAAACCAGCAACCGCGATACCAAGTGCCGCATGTTTGATGTTGAATAACGGTGGTGTATTAGTTTTCATAAATATATAATTAATGTATTAAACACGGAAAGGGCCGGTCCCTTGCGGGACCGACCTCCAATACTCAATTTATAGCCTACTTTCCATTATAAATCTTTGGGTGCTGTGGATAAATAGTAAAACCGTTGCATAGCAACGGTTTTTGTCCACCAGGGCATGCGTCAAACACATTATTTTTGAAGCCACACATTCGTCCCGTCACTCTCAAACGTTATACTTCCCTCTTCTGCGGTACTGTATGTTTCTACACCATAGTTAAAAAGCAGATCAGTGACCTCTACATGAGGGTGTCCGTATCGACTATCTTTTGCTACTGAGATCACCCCGTACTCTGGATCGACTTCTGCGAGAAATAATTCTGATGTCGAGGTGCGGGATCCGTGATGGCCAATTTTTAATAGGTCACTCTGGAGATTCTCTCCTTCGGCAAGGACTAAGTACTCCTCGATGCGTTTTGGTGAATCACCCGTAAGCAAGACCTCGGTCTCTCCATAGACTAAGCGGACAATGATGGAGGATGCATTGCTCTGCATCTGTTCGGGGCTTACCTCAGGAAATAAAACCTCGAGGGTTGTAGATGCCCCAAGGTCGAAGATTTGCCCGCGTCGTGCGTAGACGATTTCAGCACCTTCATCGATAACTGCCTGTGCGTATGTTTTGGCCGTGTCACTTTCTCCCTCATTCTCGGTAGTGAGGATTGTCTCCACCGTGTATCGCTCCAGTACATCTATGAGGCCTCCTACATGATCAGTGTCAGGATGCGTACCGATAACCATATCTATCTCGCGATCAAAGAACGACATGCGTTGTGCGAGTTCTCGCAGTACTGCGTTATTGGCACCACCATCAATGAGTACCTCTACCCCATCAGGCGTTTGTATAAAAACTGCGTCGCCCTGCCCTACATCAAAAAAATGAATCTGTAAGTTATTTGTAAGTTGGCTACCAGCAACATCAATTTGTAGTACAAAAATTAGAAGCATCGACAAAATACCGAGTATCACTGTTCTAAAATGAATCAATATTTCGTGCATATGCATATGATACACTGATCACATTAAAAGAATTCTAAAATATATTCTATGCAGTACGAAACAATCACCTTTACCATTCCTGAACTAGAAGGAATCTCGCAGAAAACTATCACTGAACACCTCGGTCTATACGCTGGGTATGTAAAACATGTAAACCACATTAGCGAAGCGCGCACGACAGTAAGCGATCCATACGCGAAGGCAGAAATGCAACGACGTCTTGGGTTCGAATGGGGTGGCATGAAAAATCACGAAGCGTACTTCGCACAACTTGAAGGGGGGGCAAAAGAATTACCAGAAGGCACACTTGCAACACAACTTGAAGCAACATGGGGATCAGTTGACGCATTCCTTGAGCACTTCAAAGGACTAGCTATGACTCGAGGTGTCGGATGGGCAATGTTATATATCGATACAGAAACACAACAGCTTGCAACCACATGGGTAGACGAGCAGCACTTAGGACAGCTCGTGGAAGCAAAGATTGTCCTGGCACTAGACATGTGGGAACATTCATACATGATCGACTACGCACCGTCAGAGAAGAAAGCGTATGTAGATGCATTTTTCAAAAACCTCAACTGGGAAGTTGTTGCATCTCGCGTGTAATATACAGGCCACACAACTCCGTACAAAGTCACCTATGACTTTGTACGGAGTTTTTGTATAAGCATCTCTTCTTCTTCAATAGTCCAGTGATCAACACCGACCGCAAATAACAGTTGGTCTCTTTTGTAGAGATAATACATACCCCAAATCATTACGGCGTAGCCTACGAACACCCAGGCAACCGAGAACGAGGGGACGGCTACCGACGCAAGTGGAACTTCCGAAAAGAACGTTGCACTAGCTAGAATGTACTGCAGTGAAAGATAGGTAATGTACGCAAGATACATCGCAAGCGACACCGACACCATACCGACCAATCCTGTAATGAACGTGAGCAGCATCGCCACAGGCACCATCGGGAGTACTAGTGCATTTACCGCAATTGATATCAATGAAAGCTCACCTATTTGATACAGCAATAATGGAGTTACAAAAATTTGTGTCGCAATGGTCGCTGCAAGAATGCCACGCAACTCAAAAAACTTTGGTACAAAGTTAAGACGCGCTTCAATATATGGAGCAAGGAAAATTAACCCTAGCGACGCACAGAACGAAAGCTGAAACCCAACGTCATAGATAAGAAGGTATGGGTTAATCAGAATCATTACTACCCCCGCGAACATCAGTGCACGCAGCACTGCATAGGTGCGACCGATGGATCGCGCGAAGAGTAGTAGTCCCGCCATAATACTCGCACGCACCACCGTCGCCGACAGTCCCACAAGTAACGCAAACGTAATGATCGCCAACAGCCCAAATATAAATTGTGCTCTGTGCGGCACCAAGTACGAAAGTATGTAGGTGATAAAAATTACCACCAACATCACGTTATACCCAGAGAGGACAACAATATGAATAATCCCTGTCTTACGAAAGATCTCTTCAAGATCTTCACCCAATGCCTGCTTTACTCCAAGCAACACACCTTCAGCAAGCCCAACGTGTGGCTCAGGTATCACCAGCTCAATACGTTGCATAAAAAGCTCTTTCCCCTTCAATAACGTTTCCAAAAATATATTTCCTTGGTTATGAGCTTGCACCTCTATTTGAGGGAACGTCATGTTGTATGACACACCCTGTGCATGCAGGTAATCTGGATAGTTGAATGTTCGCCCAAGGTCAGTAGTAAATGCTTCGGGCTTTTTAAGTACACCAGTGGCCATAAGTTGATCGCCGTATGAGACATCTGTGTAGCGATGTGTGGTAACCAGAAGTAATTGTTCATCAGCCTGCACATACAGATGCGCCGACCCCTCACGAACATCCACCTCACGTGCGACGATACCTCCTACACTTATTTCTGTACCAACCTTAGCTTCGTACCAATGATGCACTTCATTGTTTTGTGCAATATCAAATCGAAGTACTCCCAGCGACACAGCAACAAGAAAGAAAATAATGATGCGATACCTGGGCCACGAAAAAGAATTTTTTTTTGTAGTCCAAGGAGCAGAACGCCAGCACTCAGTAAAAGTACAAACAAGCTTTCATATAACCCAACGTCATATACAGAGGCAGACGCGATGCCTGCAACAAACCCCAACGTCACCGTATAAAAATATATGCCCTCCACGAATGAAACATAGCACAACAGGTATAAAGGAAATATAAAAAAACCGCCTCCAACGATTGTTGGGGCGGCCAGCTCAGAAGCGAATTCTTCTGAGCTGAAATATTGTTACGCAGCAGCAGCGTCGCACTGTGGTGCTTGGGTCGCAACCGAAACGTCTGAAGGAGCACCTTCAACGACGGACAGCTCCGGTGGCGGGGTTTTTGAAAGTTCTGTGATTTCATCTTTTAGTTGTAGTTTCCGTGCCTTAAGTCCGCGCATAACACTCGGACAGGGGGCTGGACTTTTTTGCAACTCTTCAATGCGCTGTTCAGCTGCGGCATGTTTTAGTTTCAACGAATCTATTCGTGGCTGATTCTTGTTATCCAAGATCTTCTCCCTTTAAGCTCACCATTGAGCGTATCTAGAACTGTACTCTTTAATAATAAAACATGCAAGAAAAAAGCTCGGTGGTTAACCGAGCTTTTCATATCTTATAGAACTTGTGACAAATTACTGGATTGCCACGACTGTGGTCTCGCAAAGACGAAGTCCGTCTTTGCGAGTCGAAGCGAAGCAATCCAGCGTACAGGCAAATTATGCACTCGCGTCCATAGCCTCGTTAGCCAACCGATCCGCTTCCTTATTCTCCTCGCGGCGCACATGCGTAAACGTTACTGCCGCAAACTCATCATTGAGTTTCTTAATCGCATCAACGAAGGTTTTCAGTGTTGCATCCTTTACCTTGTATGCACCATTGAGTTGTCGTTCTACCAGCTGACTATCGAGCATAAAATCTACCTGCATAGCTTTACTATCTTCAAAAAGAGTGAGCATGTGCTCCAGCGCACGCTTCACCGCAGTATACTCAGCAACATTGTTTGTGGCCTCTCCAATAAACTCAGAAAGTTCACTCATCACCTCGTTCTGATCATCCAGAATCTGTACCCCAATACCAGAAGGTCCTGGGTTTCCTCGTGCTCCTCCGTCAGTAAATACAGTAACTTTTTTCATACAGGTATATAGATCTTAGTAAATAAGTAAGTCCCCACTATATCACATCGATGATTCGCAGACGTGTTTGGATACGTCCCATGAAATATGACTGCTCAAGGTGTGCCAAGAGTGTGCATGGCTTGCCTTCTTCGGGGAGTACCGTGAAGTCCTCGGGAAGCTTGAAGAATGCGATTGCTTCTTTGGCGTATCCTTTTGTATCAAACTGTAACTTAGTGTGTTCTTTTGTTTTACCAAATACTGCAACCTCACGTGGGGTTACGTTTTCAAATTTATACAATGGCTTAGCGTTATCCATCCCAAACGGTGCAAGTGATGCCTGTTCGCCGATCAGCTTACTAGTGACCTCATCGAGTGTCAGCATACTATCGACAGTCAGTTCCTTATCAATAAGTGCCGCTGCGCCCATTGCTTTGAACGCGTCATTCATTGCTTGAGGTAATGTGTGAATTTGATCTTCTTGTACGCCAAATCCGCCAGCCATGTGATGTCCTCCAAATTCATGCATATGGTCTGAAACTGCTTCCATGATTGCAATCACGCTCACAATTCCATTTGACCGGCATGATCCTTTAATCTTTCCGTTACCATCACGACCCCAGACAAATGCAGGTCGGTTGTATTCTTCAGCGAGCTTGTTTGCCGTAAGTCCAACGAGCGAAGGACGCCACTCAGGATTACCCAATACAATCACATCAGGAATAGTCTCAAGCTCCCTCATGCGTTTGTATACTTCTTTAGTCATAGAAGCCACTGCACCTTTTCGTTCGTTATTAAGCTTCTCTAAGTGCTCTACCCGCATCCCTGCTTCAGCCTCATCGGTAGTTGCAAGCATATGGAATGCGTCTTCTGGAGTATCCATACGAGATGCTGCATTAATACGCGGACCGATAGTAAATCCAATATCGTCTTCAGTTAAATGTTGCTGACTCGCCTTCTGCTTTCGTAAGAGATGTTGCAGTCCAGGACGACGTGATTTACGCAGTACTTGTAGTCCGTAGTATGCCAACGCACGATTCTCACCACGCAATGGGACCATATCGGCAATAGTTGCTACACCCACCATATCCAGGAACCATTTTTCTTGACCGGGGATCAAATCAAAATCTCCCTTCTCTATAAGTGCCTGTATCACTTTATAGATCACTCCTGACCCACACAGACCTTTAAACGGATATGTGTCACCAATCTGTGGATTCACAATTGCGACCGCTTCAGGGAGTGTTTCTTTAGCTTGGTGATGATCGGTGATGATCACGTCAACGCCCAGCTCATTAGCTTTAGCTACTGCAGCAATATCAGTAGTGCCACAATCAATAGTGATAATGAGCTTCGCCCCTTCTTCAGCAAGTTTTTCTACAGCAGTGCTGTTAAGGCCAAACCCGTCATAGTGGCGATGTGGAATATGATTAGAAAAGTGCTCGTACTTAATAGCCTTAAAGAAGTCATGTAAGACAACACCTCCAGGGATACCGTCACAGTCGTAGTCACTGTAAATAACTATGTGTTCTTTGTTTTCAATAGCAGCAAGAATACGAGTTACCGCTATGTCCATGTCGTTGAGAAGAAATGGGTCATGCAGATCATTGTCATAGGAAGGATTCAGGAACGCTTGAGCATCAGCTGCTGTTTCGATTCCTCGCGTAAACAAGAGTTGTTGCAGAAATGGAGAATAGGCCTCAAGTTCTTTAGTAACCGCTTCCTCAGCAGTTGCTGCCATTGTGTGAGTAGTCATTATTTTCTATGATACCATTGTGAGCACAATAATAATATTTCAGGAAAATTCCTTATGGCCGCATCAATTTTTACACAAATCATTAACCGAGAAATCCCTGCACATTTCCTCTACGAAGATGAGTTCTGTGTCGCGATTCTCGATAAGTTCCCTGCAGTGAAAGGGCAATCATTGGTGATCCCTAAAAAGGATGTTGATTATGCGTTTGATCTTGATGATGACACCTACCTCCATCTCTTTAAGACCGCAAAGCGCATTGCCAAGGCGTCTGATAAAGCACTCAATGCTGAACGCACCTGCTTGGTGGTTGAAGGATTCGATGTCCCACACGTACACATTAAAATCTTTCCGATGCAGGACACAGAAAAAGCGCTAGGAGCGATCATGCCTACTGGAGTAGAAGCCAGTGACGCGGACCTAGCGATTGTGGCAACGCAGATACAGGCTGCGCTGGAAGCTTAATAAAAGAGACCACTGGCAATTACATTGCCAGTGGTTTTCATTTGATTTCTTTGGTTACGCGAAGGCGTCTGATGACAGTTCCGTGAACTCCTTTACCACCTTTTCCCAAATTACCAATTATTTTTATAAATTGTTGCTTGGTAGGACCCAGATTGACAGGTTCCTGTGTAGAAAGTTTTCCTTTTGACATCTGACTACTCCCTCTTCCTGTTGCGGACCATACGTGCCATGGTCCCATTCTGACGTGCGCGTTCACCCATCCCTGCTACACCTTCAACAAATTGAGCTAGTGATGGACCAGGTGCATGTATCTCTTGAGTTCGGAGAGGATTACTCTGTAATTCTGCCAAGTGCTTTTGATACAACTTTTTTGCTTTGCTCATGATCTTTTCTTTCTATTCTATTCTATTCTATTTCTGAGAATACCATTTGATGAGCCAAATAACAAACTGCATAAACAAGCCTTTCCTGTCAGTGGGATATATAAAAACTGGACACCCTAAGGTGTCCAGTTTTTATATATGTCGACTATTCTGTGGGTGCGTTCTCTAAGGCAGTAATCGCCGGTAATGTCCCAAACTCTAAGAAGGTCAGCATCGCACCTCCTGCGGTAGAGAGGAAATTATATTTCTCTTGGCAGTTAAGCCCTTCGATTGCTGCCACGGTGTCTCCTCCTCCGATAACTGAGTAACTTGAGCTCGCAGCAATATGCTTTGCGGTATCAATGGTCTGTTGTGCGAATCCCCCTTCGTAGTTACCAAACGGTCCGTTCCAAAGTACCATTTCAGCTTTTTCAATATATGTTGCAAGTAGTGCAGTGGTCTCTGGTCCTGCATCCATAATACTTTCATTGCCTTGCACCTGATCTGGTGTGGTGACCCGTGAGACTCCCTCTGCAGTAGAAACAATCACATCAACAGGGAGAATGATCTTTGGATTAGAAAGCAGCGGACTACCCACAAGACTCACGTCTGAAACTAATGAGGTTCCTACTTCGAGTCCTTGTGCTTTATAGAAATCATTCGCCAAAGCTCCCCCGATAAACACATGATCATACACACTCAGAAACTTCTCTACCAATGGCATCTTTGTATCAAACTTTGCTCCTCCAAGGAGAAATAGTGCAGGTGACTTTGGCGTCAGTGCCTTTGAAAGCTCTTCATACTCATGCGTAAAGTTAAATCCTGCGTAGGAAGGAAGAAATTGTGTAATTGCAGAGAGTGACGCGTGTTCACGATGTGATGCATCGAATGAACCATTTACATACACGTCAGCAAGTTTCGCAAGTTCTTTTGCAAACCCTTCATCATTTTTCTTTTCTCGATCATCAGAACGTAGATTCTCAATAAGAAGTACTTCCCCGTTTTTTAGTGCGTCGCGCTTGGCAGTAGTTTCATCGCCAAGCACCTGTGATGAAAACTGTGTGGGAATGTACTGTGAAAACACATCTGCAATAGGTGCAGTAGTCTGTGAACCGTCGCTTCCAACGTGCCCTGCAAGAATCACTCGTGCACCTTTTGAAACAAGATACTGAATTGTCGCAATACCACGCGTAATCCGAAATTGATTACGAACTTCTCCATCAACAATAGGTACGTTGATAGAAGCACGCACCAAGACGTACTTCCCTTCTAGATCTTTACATTCAGTAATACTTTTAAACATTGTCTTTTGCGTATGCATCAGCGATCTTGATAATATTTCCAAATTCAGTTGGTCGTAGACTCGCTCCACCAATAAGGAATCCATCCACCTTTCCCTCTTCAAATAATTCTTGTGCGTTACCTTCCTTTACTGAACCTCCGTAGAGTACTCGTACCTTCTTGATTGCAGGTCGGCCAAACTGGTCAGCAATAATCTTCTGGATGAAAAGCTTCATCTCGTGCACATCTTCGGCAGTAGCGTGCTTCCCTGTACCAATTGCCCACACTGGCTCGTAGGCGATGACTAACTGGGATAGCTTTGACTTTGGGATGTCTCGCAATGCTGAGCGCAGCTGAGCTTCAACGATACCAAAGTAGTTACCGTGTGCGTCGCGCGCTAATTCACCTACACACACAATAGCGGTGACCGCACTTTTGAAGATCGCTTGGATATCTTTATATATCTCTGCATCAGTCTCACCTGCAGCACGACGTTCTGAGTGTCCGACAATTACAGATGTAACCCCAACACTTTTAAGCATTGGAAGTGATACTTCTCCCGTGTGTGCACCGATACTCTCAAAAAATACGTCTTGTGCTGAGAGGCCAATACGCTGCGAAGGTGAAAGTCGTTCCATTTCTGAAAGGAACGGGAACGGAGGAGCGACAGCAACCTGTGTAATCAATTTCTTCCGTCCGAGTGCTTTACGTGTTGCTAAGAATAATTTTCGCGCGTCGCCGAGCGTTGCTGGGTTCATTTTCCAGTTTCCTACTACTAAGGGGATATGGGTTTTCATAATAGGGTGATTATATCATGAGGAAAGACCCTAGAGATAGAATTTCTAGGGTCTTTTGGAGTGTATATTTTGAAAGAGAGGATCAGAAGGGAACTCGGGATATATCGGTTTCGCGGCACAGGTGAGAAGTGACTCAACTTCACTTCGCAAGAGGTTGCCTAGTATTTCTGGAGTTTATGAACAGAAATACTAGGCAACCTGAACAGCTTCTGTAAGAAGGAGAAATATAGAGCACCTTCCACCTCGCCCTGCTACGGCCAAGGCCTCCGATCGGGCGCCCTCACTCTCGTTCGGGTCGGCGAGAGGTAAATACTAATTTACCTCTCGCCACTGGATAAACTTATAGTCGTCGGATGTCTTTGGGGCTAACGGGGGTGGGTTATCTACTAGGTCACGGTCGTAGGCGTTGTAGCGGGTTTCGAATCCTGAACAATACACTCCGCTACAGGACCACTTTGTTCCTACCCGCCCGTTTGAAACGATAGTTCCGTTCATAGTCAGTGAGTTTCGGTACCGATCTCCTCCGTATGAGGAGGCATTGTAGTAGTTGCGACCGAAACGTCCCTCTTGGGCGACAAAAATGCCATTGAGAACCATATCGTTGGGCACGTCATATCCGACCAGTACGTTATTTTCAGCAACAGCAAGGAGCCCAGAGGATGTACTGGTGTACGTAATATTCCCATTGAGTACCATACTTGGATCAACACCTGGGCTATCAGTATCAGCGGCAGCGAGGGTGACTTTTGTAGATATTTCCCCCTGTAACCACACTTTGTCTTCTGCAAAAATAAGCGGGCAGTTTGCGCCAATATTGTATGTAGCTGGTGGATCAAGCGTTCGTATGATATTCCGTTCGGTGTGCCAACCGTCTGTTGAGTTGTACGCACTGTAACTTCGTACCCGATCCACCACCTCAACAGTAATAGTGTCGTCACTATTAAAGGTAATATTGTATCCCTCGTCTCCTGACGGTCCGAGGTAAATGCCTCCTCCGTTTTCAGCGCGGTCACGCATGACAGAAAGATCTACTGTTAGACCCGTAAAGTTAATCGGTGTTGAAGGGAATGTCCATAAACTATCATTGGGACCGTCACCATACACTCCATCAAGAGTTGCGCCATTTGGATCTGGTGCACAGGAGAGTGATCCGTCACACACCCAGTTTTCTTGTCCACTGGTTACGGTCGAATTGTTCGTTCCGTCCATCCGAATGATCCCATTTGAGTGATAGGGCCCGATGATCGTTCGGTCAGACCCTGCCCATACGTTGGAGTTAATGATATACGCAAACTCAGCGACTGTCGGCCGTGCGTATTTTCCGTAAATTTCTCGTTTCTGGGTGGGTGCTTCATAGGTGTACCCTGTTGCGTTAATATCGATAGATGAAACCTCACCACAAAACGTACTGCTGGCAATCTCAAGTGAATATTCTCCAATAGCACCGAGCTCAGGATCGTTATAAACACCGATATACGGACCAGCGACCCCTGTACCGTTAGTTACATCATCAGGGTTGTGGGCCAAATACCATTTGTAGTAGTTCAGTCCCGCCTCAGCGATCTCACGCGCCTGCTCCTGCTGGTACTTTACCTTCTGCACCTGGGACTGCGAAACTGCGAACCCCATAAAACTGGTTATCATCATAAAAAATATAGATGCGAACACGAGAACAAGGATCAAGAGTGCTCCTTTGTGCTGTAAATATTGTTTGATCATACGTTGTCTAATACGTTACGTAACGCTGCCCCCGCTCGCAACATAAACTGACCGGGGTCACGCACCGGGTCTACATTAATAATTGCCTGCATCTGTATAAACCGAATATCAACAACCGAAGTAGTTGCCGATGCCGGGTCCCCGTTGGTATCAAAATAATAAAACGTTGAGGTCGCCTGGTTACTATTTTGCATGTACTCAGAGAGGATAAAGGTTGCATCAGCTGTTGTGGTGTCATACGCAGGGGTCCCTGTGCCTGCATCGTATACGCGCTTAGTCAGAATAGTCGTCGTTGCCAGCTCGTATTCTACATATTCAACACTATCATCACGATCAATGTCACTGTAAAAACCAATCAGATGATCTTCCATGCGTGCCAGTGGGAATGTTCCATCATCGGCAAATGTCATCTCGCGCACATCGCGTGCCATAGTTTGCACCGCACGTCGCGCATTAAATATCTGATAGGACTGTGAGATCGTATATGCATTAGCTCGATACAATGACGCAATACTATTCATAATCACGAGCATCAAAATGGTGAAGAGTGTGGTCACCACAATAACCTCAATGAGTGTGAATCCTTTTTGAGTAAAATATAGTTTTTTCATAGAACTAATTAAGTATCACTGTCGTACTGGCATTACTGCCCACAGTTGTACTTGCCACTATCTCTGTAGTATACCCTGATGCTGAAACGGTCATCGTGTAATCATCGGCACTAAACAATCCTGTGTTAAAGAACGTCTGTCCACATAGTGACGTCGCACTTGAGACATCAACTCCTGTATTTTCCAAACGCACCGTCGCGCCTGAGATTGGAGCACTTGATGTATCAGTGACCAGTACACGTAGAGAGTTTGCTGAAGCGGCATCAAGCGTAATCATCACTTCTTCGGAGACTCCTGGGTTCAAGGAGTATGGTGTTGACCCACAGACCTCGAGCACATCATACCCTCCAGTAAGAACTGCAATGTCGTAGATATCCCACTCAATATCATCCTGAGTCCACTCCCCATTACTATCAGTAGTCCCTGTGGTCGAGTGCTTCAACACTGGCTGGGACAATGCGTCGGTACCAATACTCTTACTTCCCTCCAGACCAAGTTGAATACCGCTTATTAATGGGCGTGACTGCACGTGTGTTAATTCCCATGAGTGTAACTGGGGAGTGTATGCGGTGTCCGTTGTCTGGAATGTTGCCTGAAGACCTAGTGAGTCATAAGAAGCACTATCCAATGACGTAATATCAATTGGTGAAATAGTGAATCCAATACTATTGCCTGCAAAGTCAGCATCAGGAACTAATTCCATAGTGCCTGCGTTGTCATACATAAGTGAAACAGCAACACTTGTTGAGGCACTGGTACTCGCACTAAAACCCAATGTGTACCAAGAATCAAGTGTGCCTGGCGTAGTACTTGCACTGTGCACTGTTCCTGCAACATCATACACACCCAAACTATCAGTAAGCTCGACCGCTCCACCGGTTACCGTTGTACTTGCAAGTGTGTCCACCAGTGACGTATCTGCAAACGTGTCAAAGAATGAATCGTATGACGCCACTCCAACAGTGGTAAACAACAGGTCACTGAGCTCATCAATCTGGAAGCTCACCGTTGATACCTGACTTTCCAACACTGCAATAGGCTGCGTGCTTGGGTTTGGGTTGGAAGTCGTTGACACGTGTGTCCTGTCTGTTGAGTACCCTGTGTCAGTTACGGTAATTTCATAATTAGCAGCAGCAGGTGCGCCCGATAGGTACGCCACTCCAGACGGGTCAGTAAAACGGATTGTATCAATAGTGCTTGTACCACTGTTGTTTACAAAACGAACAGAAGCTCCTGACAACGGAGTTACCGTCGCATCGAACACATTCACCCGAATAGTCCCCCCGCCGGCTGTCGTCTCAATCCCTGGAGGAATGACGTTTGAAACTAGTGAAGCAGAAGTCACGTCACCACGAATACTCCATGTGTACTCAATCTTGACTTGCTTATAGTCGGAAAGAATAGCGTTAGTATCCGCTCCTCCAAACCCATCAGCAGGATCATCAATGTATTGAATTAAAATTCGTTCGGTGTAAGCAATATCATTAAGTGTCGTTGTTCCATTTTGTGTAATGGTTCCCGATGGGACACCAGAGACAGTTCCAATGTCGTTATACGGCAAAGAACGGATATATTCCATCTTCTCAGAAAGAAGTGCAGTTGCTCCTGCTTCAGCCTTTGATTTCCCTACTAACTGAATGAGTACCTGGAATCCTCCAAACAAACCACCAAAAACGATAGTCACTAATGCAGCAGTTACAATCAGTTCAACAAACGTAAATCCACCCTGATAGATAGACGTGCGCATGCCCGCAGTATTTTTTTTTCGTACACGTGTTTGAAAAAATATGAACATAGTTTTAAATACTATCTGAGATTGAATAGATCGGAGAGATCATCGCAAGTGCGAAGAACCCTACTGATCCTCCAATGAATACCATCAAGAGCGGTTCGATGATTGTAGAAAGATCGTCAGTTTTTTGCTCTACTTCATTTTCATAAAAAATCGCCATCTCTTTAAGCATGTCAGCGATACCTCCTGTCTCCTCTCCTACTAAGATCATTTCTCCTACCAAAATAGGATACAAGTCACTTCGTTCAATAAATACTTCAGAGAGTGCCGTACCTTTCTCAACGCGTCGTGCAGCTTCAGCAATGACTTGTTTATAGAAATGATTCTGTACTACTTGCTCTGTAATCTCAAGTGATCGAATCACATCCACGCCGGAAGAAAGAAGCGAAGAAAGCGTTCGTGCGGTTCGTGCTGCGTTTGTCTCTTTGGCCATGTTCCCGATAACCGGCAACTTCGGGATAATCCATGAACTTGCGATCTTTCCATACTTGGTCCGCAGTGCGTAGATGAATCCCGCAACAGAACCAAACATACCCACAAGCACCAATAATGTATGTGCCACCATAAAGTCACTAGTGGCCATAAGTGCTGCTGTGGTTGGAGGCAGGTCAACATTCAAACTCTTAAACGTATCGGTAATAGAAGGCATCACGTAGATCATCATCATGATCATGATACCCACGAGAATCGTAATCACGATAACCGGATAAATCATCGCTCCCTTAATCTTCTTCCGTAATGTGGAAGATCGTTCCATCTGGATACTCAATGTTTTCAACGACTCAGCAAGGCTCCCACTCTCTTCTCCCGCCTGGATCATTGCTACATACAAATCATTAAATACCTTCGGGTACCTTGCTAGCGCGTGGTTAAATTGTTCACCCTTATTAATCTGCTCAAGCACATCGGTAAGCACCCCAACCAGTCGTGGGTTTTTACTTTGCCGTTGCAATACCGTAAGTGCGCGCGTCAATGGAAGCCCTGCCACAAGCATGGACCCGAGGTTACGTGTGATCATCACCAACTCGTCTTCTTTTACTCGGCTCAAGTAATAGTTAATCTTCTCCATATCAAGCCAGGAGCTGATATTAAGCGGTGTTGACTCAGAAATCGATTCTACGGTATGCCCCGACACACGCGCAATTTCATACACCGCAAAACGATCAGCAGCCTCAACAGTTTCCTCTACTGTTTTTCCTGCCTTATCTTGTCCTGCGTATGTAAATGTAGACATTATGTGTACGAATTATTCGTTAATAACACGGAGTACTTCTTCGATAGTCGTGATCCCTCGCGCTGCTTTGTAAATACCATCTTCGAGCATCGTCATCATCCCTTCCTTACGCGCCTGCTCTTCAATCTTGTCAGCTGTACCGTTGGCCATTACCAGTTCCTTAATCGACGGGGTGAATGGAAGAATTTCATGGATACCTGCTCGCCCCTTGTACCCCTCCTCTCCATCAGGACCTTCTGTTGCATGATAAAACGGAATACTATTCCAGCTTGCATTAGACTTCACCACCTTTTCTTCGCGCAATGTCTCGAGAATACGATCGAGGTCTACATGCTTTGAGAGTTTTGATTTTTCATTTGAAGACAGTGTGTACGGCTCACGATATGCTTCATGTACCTTTCGTACCAGCCGCTGTCCGACAGCCACGCGCAATGTTGAAACCATCAAGAATGATTCAAGACCCATATCAACCAACCGAGCAACCGTCCCTGCAGCTGAGTTGGTGTGCACGGTCGCCAACACCAAGTGCCCGGTCAAGGCTGCGTTAATCGCCAAGCTCGCAGTCTCTTGATCACGAATCTCCCCCACCATAATAATGTCAGGATCTTGTCGCATGAGTGAACGAAGCCCTGAAGAAAACGTAAAGCCGATTTCTGCCTTCACTTGCGTCTGATTAATTCGTGGCATCTGGTACTCAATAGGATCTTCAATAGTTGAGATGTTTACCTCAGGTGTATTTAAAAGGTCAAGGATCGTATAGAGCGTTGTCGTCTTCCCAGATCCAGTAGGTCCAGTCACGAGGATAATTCCTGTAGTTTGCTTCATCGCACCTTGTACACGCTCGAGAGTGGTCCCATGGAATCCCATTCCTTCCAAAGAGAAGCCTGAGCGGTTTTCTCGTAGCAAACGCATTACGATTTTCTCGCCAAAAAAGATCGGGAGCACCGACACACGAAACGAAACCTTCTGTCCGTCCATCTCCATCTTGAATCGACCATCTTGTGGCAGTCGTTTCTCATCGAGCTTCAACTTTGAGAGCACTTTAATACGCGCAGCAATAGTAGGAGCTGCGTGCTTAGGCAGCGTCATCGCGTCATGCAAAATACCGTCAATACGGTAGCGCACAAGCACCTCCTCTTCCTGAGGTTCAATATGAATATCAGATGCACCCTGGATAATAGCGTGGTGCAGTAGTGTGTCTACAATACGTACCACTGGTAAATCTTCTGCCATCTTCTTCAAGTCAGCCTCGCTTACACTCTCTCCATTTTCTTCGGCGATCACCTTAAGCGCTGAAGACTCTTTAGTGATAATGTCACCAAACTCATCTTTCAATGTCTTCTGGTATTGCTGCAATGCAAAACGCATCGACTCAGTGTCGGTAAGGCGCGGGAGAATTTTTAATCCAGTTTTCTTTTTTACAAAATCAATCGCAGGAAGGTCAGCAGTATCAAGCATCGCAACTTCCAGTGCTCCATCAGTCTTCTTAAACGCAATGATGTTGTGATTACGTGCAACTGGCTCGGGGATAAGGGAAAGGATTTCAAAGGGTACCTTCATTCCTTTAATCGCGACAAAAGGAATACCAAGTACGTAGGATTCAACACGTCGCATATCGTCTTCTGTCATGAAGCCACCCGCAATAAGCGCTTCAGCAAGCGTGCGCTTCTCCTCCTTTGCAACCTTCTGTGCAGCAGCTAAATCCTTCTTAGGAACCAACCCCGCATCAGAAACAAAGTGCTTCAATTGTTCATCTTGAATACGCATACAATAAAAAGAACCCCTTAAAAACTTCCCGTTCTTATGCGTAAGTATAGCGCACCCGTGCTCTATACATGCCCGACATACACACATAAAAAACACCCAGACAAATATATGCCGGGCGGTGAGTAAGCGCGACCATTGGCCCCGCTTACGTTTATTCTTTTTCTTCGGCGATTACTTGCGCGATCAGTGCTGCAATGTCTTGTGCAGGCACTAGATCAGTAGGGTGCATCTTTGGACGAGGGACACTTTCCAGTGAAGGAATGATTCCTTCAGGACGGATCCTTGGACGAACTGAGCCCAAGGAAGCTGTTTCGCTTGCAGCTTGAGTAGCGAAGAACACGTGATTCCCAATAGTGCCAACTTCTTGCAACTTGCCGAAGTACGCACTCTGGCGTTCGCATGCAGACCGCACGCAATACGAATGAGCCTTGTATGCTTCGCTTGGAGCACTGAAGAGACCTAACTGATTCAGTGTGTACCACCATGCGGTGCGCAGAAGAATCGTTTGACCAAGTTCGGTCGAAAGATTCTCATGCAGTGTGTCTCCCATAGCATTGTATTGCAACAACTTTTCGTTGTTGGTATATGTCTGGAAAATCACTGCATGCATTGTGTCTGGAAAACCTGAGTCTTCCATACGTTGCAGGACTGTGGCAAACACTGCCTTTTGTCCCTTTGACGACTCACCACGCGCCTCACCATCGACAAGCTTTGCAGCAATATAGATGTTATGTGTGTGTGGAAGCGCAATATCGATAGTACTGTAGACTGTTATTGCCATTACAGCAGTCACAGCCAAACTAACGATCAACGTACGCTTGAGCATCCGCTTAGTAGACACTATTGCTTTAGCAGCCTTTTCACAGGCTGCTGCTTTGATTTGAGTAACCTTTTTCATTGGTTGCGTCCTTTTCTACCTTAAATTTCAATATGTTACTTTAGCAGCACTCTACCAAATGTAATAGCATGAATATATCAGGTTGTCAATTTATATCCCCATAATACGGCTTACTTACTAACCCAACACTATCCCATTGACACTTTTCCAGGCATCCGTATACTATGTATATTGATCTGAAGTCGGCCTCACCGCCGGGTTTTCTTTTTTTTAAAGAAGACAGATCAGCACACTAACAACCGGGATTAGTAACACTCTCTGAATGCTGTTAATCCCCCACATAAATACAATTAAATAATATGTTTGACCTAAAAGTGATCCACTCCGTATTAGGAGAAATGGAAGAAGAGCGTGGAATCTCGCGAGAAAAGATGATGGATGCAATCGAGCAAGCGCTAGCAACAGCATACAAGAAAGAATATGGAAAACGCGGACAGATTATCCGAGCTGCGTTTGATTTAAATACTGGAACAACAACGTTTAACCAGTACAAGAAGGTACTTGAAGAAAGTATGTTGCGACCTGAGCCTGAAGAAGGTGCGGAAGTGGAAGAAGTAAAGGTGGAAGAAGACCATCGAGGAGGACGACGACACCATCACGTAGAAGAGGAAGAAGAAGTAAGTGCTGATGGCCTAGTACGATTTGATGCTGAGAAACACATCATGATTGAAACAGCACATCTTATTAAGAAAGATGCAGAAGTTGGAGAAGAACTTGTGTTCCCTCTTGAAGGAAAAGACGACTTCGGTCGCATTGCAGCACAAACTGCAAAGCAGGTAATCATCCAGAAGATCCGAGAAGCAGAAAAAGAATCTGCTCTTGCAGAATTCGGACAAAAGGAGGGAGACATCGTACTCGGACACGTGCAGCGATTCGAACGAGGGAACCTCTATGTAGACCTTGGACGCGTAACCGCAGTAATGCCATACGACGAACAAATCCCAGGAGAACGATTCCGACCAGGAGAACGAGTACGAGCAACACTACTTAAGGTAGATGATACGTCACGAGGAATTTTCCTTAAGCTCTCACGAGCACACGGAGACTTCCTAGAAGGACTCTTTGCAGTAGAAACGCCAGAACTACAAACAGGTGTCGTAGAGATCAAAGCAATTGCTCGAGAAGCAGGAGCGCGATCAAAGGTAGCAGTATTCGCACACGACGATCACATCGATCCCGTAGGATCACTTGTAGGACAGCGTGGAGTTCGAGTATCAACCGTAATGAGTGAACTTGGTGGCGAAAAGATCGACATCATCGAATGGTCAGAAGACCCGATCACCTTCATCGAAGATGCACTCTCACCAGCACAGGTACTCTCAGTAACTATTGATGAGGAACCAACTGATGACGAGAACGCTGAAGACAACCGAGGGAAGGCGATTGTAGAAGTAGCAGCAGATCAGCAATCACTTGCAATCGGACGAGGAGGACAGAACGTTCGCCTTGCAGCAAAGCTAACAGGATGGAAGCTCGACATCATCTCAACGCAAGGAGAAGAACTTGCAGCAGCTGAGGCAGCTGGGAAAACTGAGATTGTTGCACCAGTAACTACTGAAGTTGGTGCTGACGTTGACGCGATTGAAAACGAAGACGCAACAACAACAAAACCAGAACTTCCAGAAGAAGATGAAGCAACCGAAGCCCGAGACCTTACTGACACAGATCAGTCTGAAGAAATCAACGAAATTGATACTCCAGAAGAAGCAGAGGCACTGATGGCAGAAGAGCAGGATGAGGCAGTAGCAGAAGCTGATGAAGAGGAGAAAGCTGAAGCAGAAGAGGAGCCAGCTGAGGACGCAAAAGCGTAATCACTACTCACACAAAAGACCGACAAGCAGTGCTTGTCGGTCTTTTGTGTGCTCCAAACAAGAAAAAACACCACGACAACTGTCGCGGTGTTTTGGCATTAATGACAAAGCTAGAACTTCAAACGAAATTCTCCGCCGTCACACACAAAGCCGAGAAAGGCTTCCTGTATATTACTGCTTCCTGCTGTCCATTCTACAAGCGGAAGACAATCTGCAGCTGCAGATGCGCCACCAACCTGATCAATAAGAATGTAGAAATCATCACGAATCTGGTGACCCATAGAGAATTCCACAAAGGTATGCTTTTTCCAACGCCACCGTTGTGTCATGACCTCGAGTAAATCAGGCCACTCTTTAGAGAGCGCAACTTCACGTGCCTTCAAAAACATATCGAGCTGTTCTTGTGAACAGCGAGTGACACAGTATGTTTCAGCATCTTCATGCACCTGCACATACTGTGGCGCATGACTTAAAGCATCACGAGGCTGAGAAAAACGGAACGTCTCTTCAAGCAAAAGAAATCCCACAAACAATACCCCTAGCGAGACAATCATACTCACTGCGATTACATAGAGTGCCAAAAGTCCTCGAGCGGCCCACCATGACCAATGGAGTACTGTCCATCCCCACATAATCCGTTCATCAGTTTCCGAATGTGTTCGAAGCATCTTGCTTTCTCCCTATTACAACATTTCCAAGATACACAATATAACTATTATAACCAATGTCAATCCCCTTCACCCTCTCCCTTAAATACGGTACGATATGCTCAGTAATCAATACTACCTACTACGTACTAGCCGCTAACAACTATTTTATGATCAACGTTTTTGGACACAAATCACCCGACACTGACGCAACTGGCTCTGCTCTTATTTGGGCATGGTACATAAATGAACATACTACCCAAGATGCTACTGCATATGTCTTAGGTGAACTTAATAGTGAAACATGTTTTGTACTGAACCACTTCGGCGTGTCTGAACCAGGAATGCTTCCAACACTTGAAGCAGGATCACAGGTAATGATCGTGGACACCAACAACCCGCAGGAACTTCCCGAGAACATTAACGAGATGGAAATCCTCCAAATCATCGACCACCATAAACTTGTAGGAGGGCTTGAAACATCTGGACCTATTGATGTCACTATGCGTCCGTTGGCGTGTACGGCGACCGTCATACATGACCTGATGGGCGCACACGCAGAAAGTCTTCCAAAAGAAATCGCGGGACTTATGCTTTCATGTATCCTCTCTGACACACTTGAGTTCCGATCACCGACAACAACACCCCACGACAAAGACGTTGCTGAAAAACTTGCTACAACCCTCGGAATCGAAATCAAAGAATATGCAGCAGCGATGTTCGCAGCCAAGTCTGACGTATCAGCATTTTCTGATAAAGGTCTGGTGACTATGGACAGCAAGAAGTATGACGTGGGAGAAAAGAACTTCCGAGTGTCGGTACTTGAGACCACCACCCCACAAACGATCCTTGAACGTAAAGACGGTATCATTGCTGCAATTAGTGAACTCATCAAGGAAGAGAACGATGTGGACGAAGTGCTCCTCTTTGTGGTTGATATCCTCAACGAAGAAGCAACAGCGCTTACCTATAACGATCTGACCAAGCAAGTGATCGAATCATCGTTTGGAGTAACGGTTGAAGGAGATACGGAAGTACTACCAGGAATTGTGTCGCGGAAGAAGCAGATTTTACCTGCTCTAAAGCTATAAAAGCACTCATTGAGACTCAGGAATCGCAAACAAAACCTTTCGATATATCGAAAGGTTTTTTAGTATCACTCCTGTTTCTCGACAGGCAAGGCCTGTCGAGAAATGGACAAGGGTTCAGTCTTGGAGCTGGATTATTATTGCATACTCCTTTTCTAGCAATTTCGTCTGGATGAGGGGGGGGGTTCTAGTAGATAAAAAATCTAGCGTATGTTTTTCATGACTTTTGTATAATGCTACGAAATTGAGAACTAAATTCAGAATAATCCCTGCGCTCATTACTTCATTTGATGTGCGTAACCTGCGATCTTGGTATTTACACACTATATAATGTAAGTACGTAGGCAATGCCTCCAACAATCATTAAATATAAAAACTATGAATAGTACTCGTATATCATTTTCAGTAGTTAGTCTTGCATTCTTGCTCGCATTCTCATGCTTTGCATACATCGCAAACGCGCAAGAGGAAGGAGTAGAAATGACTCCGGAGGAACGTTTTGAACAAATACAGGAAAAAGCTGAAGAGCGTACAGATGCAATGGAAGAAAAGAAGGCAGAAGCTGAATCGAATATGGAAGATCGCGCAGAAGCAATTGAAGAAAAGAAGGCATCAACGATTGCAGCGCGTGAGGGACTAAAGGAAGAACGGCAAGCTGCATTGGCTGAACGTTCACAGGAACGAATTACCAACCTCGCAGCAAACGTCTCTAACCGAATGGAAGCTGCGATTGAACGAATCCAACAAATCATTACACGATTTGAAGAACGTATTGTGACACTCGAAGAGGCAGGAGTTGATGTAGACGCAGCCCAGGCGGAAATCGATGCAGCGAGCGTATACCTTAACGCCGCAACAGCAGCAATCGGGGACATCGACAGTATCGTAGATGATGTAGTAAGTTCTGAATCTCCAAGGGAGGCATGGACAGTAGCGAAGGAAACATACACTTCAATTAAGGATGACATTAAGGCGGCCCACGCAGCATTACGATCTGCTGTAGAACTCCTTAAAGAAGCAGTAGCTGACACGGAACTGGAACGTGGAGTATCAGACGCAGTATCAGCAGACGACGCTGAATAATTAGTACGGTAAATATATATTTTATGGAAAACGAAAATCAACAAGAGCCCATAGTTGCTCCAGAGGAAATGAAGATGCCAGAAAGCTATAGTGCAGCACCAGATACCGAGGACGACACACGACACCTTGGAGTAATCCTTGGAGTACTGATCGTGATTCTCGTACTCATCCTTGGGGGACTCTACCTTTGGGGGACATCATTGACCGCTCCTGGAGTGATTGAAACTGCACCCGTAGAACGACCAACTGTTGAGGAGAACAACGAGCCAGAGAGCACTACCGCTGAAGCACAGGTAGAAACAATGCAGGCGGTAAGTACTTCAAATGAAATTGAAGCTATCGAGGCGGACATAGAAAGTACTGATCTAGACGCACTTGATGCTGAACTCAATGCAATTGACGCAGAGTTGGATGCAGCACTTAACGCACTGTAGGAAAGAGTCTCTGACAATATACAAAAGACCGACGAAGTGAAGCTTCGTCGGTCTTTTGTATATGCTCGTTTGATACCTTACACATACGTTGATAATGTAAATGGACCAGGTGAGAAGCAAACTTCGCTGAAGCCAACAGAGGAGCATTCACATGAGGTAATTTACAGCAACAGTCTAGGACTAGGCCCCTAGAGATTCAGTATGGATATCAGCCAATATCACCAGACGTCACTGGTGCACAAAGTATGGAGGCAACGCCTCAGACGGGTAGTGAAACCATACACCGACGGTTCCCAACTGCGGACCGTTTTTCTTTTGCCTAATGACCCTGGAATAGTGGCATACTGGGCTCAAATATGTTTTAATGCCACCACTTTTACTCCACACAGGAGTGTGGAGTGATTCGACTATTCTTAGTTAGATTTTTTATTTTATTTTTTAATTAGTATTTATTTGTATGGATTTTGTAAAAGAATTTACCGTAGACAAAGAAGTAGGTTCTCAGGTGAAGATCACCGGAGAAATCCCTTTTGCTGAACTACAAAAGCACCGAACTGCAGCTATCAAGCACTATGGAAAGGACCTTGCTATCGACGGATTTCGTAAGGGGCATGTTCCTGAAGCTGAGATCGTAAAGCGAGTTGGAGAAATGGGGATCTTAAGTGAAATGGCAGAGCGAGCTATCTCAAAGGCGTACCCAGAAGCATGTAAGCACCACGAGATTGACGCTATTGGCTACCCAAGCATCAGCATCACAAAGATCGCTGAAGATAACCCTCTTGGGTTTACAGCAACCGTTGCAGTAGTACCAGAAATCATCCTTCCTGACTACAAGAAGATCGCAGCTGCAACAAACAAAGACAAAGCTTCAACAGAAGTAACTGAAGAAGAAATCGAAACACAAACTAAAGACATTCTCCGACAGAAGACTGCGTACGAACGAATGCAGGCGCACGCTGCAAAGAAGGATGATGCTGTTGCAGAGGTTACTGAAGGTGATGAGGAAGCAACTCCAGCTGGAGACGCAGCACCTGAAACATTCACCCACGAAGACGGAACGGTACACGATGAAGCACCTGAACTAAAGTCAGTATCAGACGACGAACTTCCAGAACTAACTGATGAGTATGTAAAGACGCTCGGAGAACCTGGTCAGTTTGAAACTGTTGCAGACTTCAAGTCAAAGATCAAGGAACACCTCGCTATCGAGAAAGAAAAAGAAGTACACACCGCACACCGAGCAAAGATCACTGATATGATCATCGACGCATCAGAGATGGAACTTCCACAAATATTGATTGATACAGAGATCGACCAGATGTTTGCGCAGATGAACGAAGACCTGACTCGAGCAAACCTTAAAATGGACGACTACCTAGAACACATCAAGAAGACACAGGAAGACCTCAAGACAGAATGGACACCAGCTGCAGAAAAGCGAGCGCAACTGCAATTGATCCTCAACGAAATTGCAAAGAAAGAAGAAACAAAGCCTGATCAATCACAACTTGACGCGCAAGTAGATCAACTTCTCGAGCAATACAAGGACGCAGACGAAGCACGAGTACGAGTGTATGTATCAAGTGTCATGACCAATGAAGCAGTAATGACAATGTTGGAGAGTCAGTAATCTCACGCCGTCTACTTTGAATGAAGAAAGGAGTGTAACGACTATTCTGAATTTATGCCCCGATTCGTTCTGCCCTTGGGCGAATCGCTGGGCCTAGCTGCACAATGAAACATTCACCGTATAGCACATACGTTTCACGTTTCATTGCTTGCGCTCCTCGTATACAACGCAATCTAACTAACTCTCTATAAAGTAGGTGGTATAAACAAAAACAGATTCTCCTTGAGAATCTGTTTTTGTTTGCATACGTGATGATCTAACTTGCTATGTATCATATATGATACATAGCAACTCACCCTTTCGTCTTTGCGTGAAAAAGTCTGGGAGACTTTTTCAAGGGGTTGCCAGCTACGTATGTAGTGACAACCTGAACAGCTTCTGTAAGAAGCCTCAGCGTGGCAATCTAGCGCCCAGAGCATTGACACCAAATCAATATATATATGATAGAAATATCGCAACCAAGGAAATTGTAATGAAACCCATTTGCTCATCAACTATCTGGCCCGAAGAAATCTATCCTGACGGCGACGGCTAGATCAGAAGCAAAAAAAATATATGCCGGTCCAAATTTGGACCGGCATTTTCTTTTACAATTCAAGGACTTTTACCAACCTGCGTCGCTTTAGATATCGTTGCCTATTGCGTTCATAGGTATCGGGATCTCTCGCAACACGATACGTCTGCACCACAATCGCAACTGTAGTAACGCCGCATGCTGTACCGACAGCAACACGGGCAATTTCTAAACCTAGTTCCCACATAATGAACACCTCCTTTCATATATAAAGATGTCACATCTTAATCAATTCTGCAATCTGCCGGAAATCATTCACAATACGTACACTTTCTGATACAGTAGCCTCATACAGTACCGATATAGTAATTTAGTATTTGATATTTATGCAAACAAACTCACACGAAACGGGACAGCTGGTCCCAATGGTAATTGAAAAGACGCAGGGCGGAGAACGTGCGTTTGATATTTACTCACGACTCTTAAAAGAGCGAATTATCTTTATTACGGGAGGCATCGAAGATCATATGGCGAACCTTGTGGTTGCACAGCTTTTATTCTTAGAGGCTGAAGACCCGAAGAAAGACATCTTCATCTATGTAAACTCACCAGGAGGAAGTGTTACTGCAGGACTATCTATCATTGATACTATGCACCACATCAAACCTGACGTAGTAACGGTGTGTACGGGAATGGCAGCATCGATGGGATCACTGATCCTTTCGCAAGGTGCTAAAGGTAAGCGTGCGATCCTACCAAACGCTGAAGTAATGATTCATCAGCCAAGCGGAGGTGCATACGGACAGGCTTCAGACATCGACATTACCGCAAAACACATCATAAAGACCCGAACACGACTGAACAAAATGCTTGCAAAGGCAACAGGAAAGCCACTTGCAGCAATCGAGAAGGACGTAGACCGAGATTTCTTCATGGATGCACAAGAGGCTAAAAAGTACGGGCTAGTAGACGAGATCTATACATAGAATACTCACGTTGATAAAAGCGCTACCTCAGGTAGCGCTTTTATTCGACATACCCTACTAACTCTGGTATGTTTTGTTAAGCAGATTGACTGAGACGCTTACCGATTACCCTGCCCGATTACCAATTAGGAAAAGACCTATGCCACCAATGATGTTACTTTCTGCAGTTGCTGCAGCATTAATGTTCGGTATAGCTTCTGGATACTACCTGCGTTACCTTCACGCGCTGTCAAAGCGATCATCTCTTGAACTTGATTTGAAAGAAAAGGCACTTGATGCTGAAGAAAAAGCGTTGCGCGTTATTGAAAAGGCTGAAAAGAAAGCTGACACGATTGCATCCGAAGCGAAAACTGAAATTAAAGAGAAGGAAGAAAAACTGAAGACCAAAGAAGACCGATTAGACAAGAAAGACGAACTACTTGATGAACGACAGATTACACTAGATTCTGAAAAAGAAGCAGTGCGAGCGAAGATTGATGAAGTAAAAGAGATTAAGGTACGCCTGGACGGACGAAAGGGTGAACTTGATATCAAACTTGAAGAAGTAGCAGGATTAACCCAAGAGGACGCATACGAAAAAGTAGTCACCCGCATGGAAAAAGAACGTGCAGATGACCTTGGTGTGCGTACTCAGAAGCTCTCTATGGCTGGAGATGAAGTATTCGACGCGCAAGCCCAGAATATATTGCTCGCTGCCATTCACCGCCTTGGGAACAACATGCAACCAAACGTAATGACCTCCAACGTCGAACTTCCAAGTGACGACCTCAAAGGAAAAGTTATCGGGAAAGAAGGACGTAACGTACGAAGCTTTGAACGAATGACGGGTGTAGATGTACTTATTGACGACACTCCTGGATACATCACGCTTTCCTCATTCGATCCAATCCGTCGAGAAATTGCACGGGTTGCACTTGAAGCACTTATGAAAGATGGTCGTATTCAACCAGCAAAGATTGAAGAGATGGTTGAGACGGCACGTAAGGAAGTATCAGTAATGGTACGAAAGACTGGTGAAAAGGCAGCCTACGAAGCAGGTGTACCAAACCTGCACCCTGACCTGCTTACGATCCTCGGACGTCTGCACTTCCGTACCAGTTACGGACAGAACGTACTGTGGCACTCAGTAGAGATGGCCCATATGGCAGGAGTCATCGCTGAAGAAGTTGGTGCGGACGTTGCTGTTGCCAAGGCAGGAGCACTCCTACACGACATCGGAAAGACTGTCAGTCACGAAGTGCAAGGAACCCACGTAGAGATCGGTATCCGTATCTTACAGAAGTACGATGTGGATCAGAAGGTAATCCTCGCAATGCGTGCACACCACGAGGAATACCCATACGAGACACCAGAATCAATCATCGTACAAGTAGCCGACTCCCTCTCAGGAGCGCGGCCTGGAGCACGACGTGATTCTATCGAAAACTACATCAAGCGCCTTAAGGAACTTGAATTAATTGCAACTGAACTCGCTGGAGTAGATAAAGCATTCGCCATCTCAGCAGGACGTGAGATCCGAGTGATGGTCAACCCAGAGAAGCTCAACGATTATGAAAGTAACACGCTGGCGCGAACTATCGCTACGACTATTGAAGCTCAGCTTCGATACCCCGGTGAGATTAAGGTTCATGTTATACGTGAGACGAGAGTGATTACGTACGCACGGTAACAAACACAATGTAAAACTCCCAAACAGTATGTTTGGGAGTTTTACATTGTGTTTCAAATGAATAAAGATATATTAGGACAGAGGTGACGCCAGGCTTCACCAAAAGCATATGGTGGACATCCAACTCAAACATACGTTCAATACTAAACTTGTGTTTTGCCATTGCGTGTACTGCTTAAAATACAATACCCGCATTATTGTTTTCAATCGGGAAAATACCGCGATCAACCACCACTTCTTCCAACGCATCAAGCACGGCCTCAGCGCTAATAAGTGATGCTACCACTGCATTTCTAGACCTTGTGTCTTGATGTACCCTTCCCCAGCATCCACTTCAAAACTTCCCTGTGCGCCCATTATTCCTATTTTCATGTGCAAAATTATAGTACACTCGAAAACAGCCTAAAACATTACACCACGGAATAATTCCTTTACTAGACGTTGCAGGTAAAAACCCTTGCTATATAATGTTTTACAAGCCATTAGGCACCGTGTTCAGGTTTACCCCGATCACAACTTGTTTATTCGCCATTAGATAATATTCAGAACAATATGAATAAGGCAGACATCATTAGCAAAGTACACGAAGAGCTCGGAATCACAAAAGCTGATGCAGAACGAGCAGTTGAGACAATCATGTCTTGCATCGTGGAAACACTAACAGAAGGTAACGAAGTATCAATCGCAGGGCTTGGTATCTTCTCAGCTAAAATGCGAAACGCGCGAACAGCACGTAACCCACGAACTGGTGAACCTATTGAAGTACCAGCAATGCGGGTACCTAAATTCCGAGCTGCTAAAGCTTTGAAGGATGCAGTGAAATAGTCACGCATACTACTTTGAAAAAACCGACTCTCCAGAGAGTCGGTTTTTTCTATGCAACTTTTCCCCTGTCCCCAAACCTATCCACAGAATCTGCAGTAGCACGCATGCTATACTGTAAATGTAGCGGAGGTATTACGCTATTGTGAATACATTAATTTGTATTTAAGGCCTGTAAGTAGATACGTTATGAATCTACAAACCATCGCCTAGTGGACATACAGAGAGTAATCTCTACGCTATTTCCCATCACACATTGTAGAGGAGCCCTTAGCCGGGGCTCTTTTACTATCTAATGGATTCCCTACTGGAACAGTACACCTTGTAAGCAGAGCTTTCTTTCTGCACTCGCTCGAGAGTAAAAATAAATTTTTATTCTGCTCGCTCACTTGAAAGTCACCATTTTCTAAAGAAAATAGTAGGCAAGGTCTTGCGAAGTGACATTGAGTCACTTCTCACCCTTAGCCGGGGGCTTTATTCTTTATGAGTCGTAAGTGAGTATTGTATTATGTCCACATTGTGCTAAAATCTCAGTCACGCACAGCAGTCAGACGATACATGCGGGATTAGTTAAATGGTATAACATCTGCCTTCCAAGCAGAGGTCAGGAGTTCGATTCCCCTATCCCGCACCACCAACAGAAAAGCCGCCCTCAAGGGTGGTTTTTCTGTTGTCGTGGTGCGGAGATAAGAAAGTGACTCAATGTCACTTTCGTGGGGAATCGAAAAGCTTTTGAGGTAGATTGACTGAAGGGAAATATATCCAAAAGGTCTACTGTCCATGTAATGGAAGATTCCCGTATCTTGTGCGATATATTGACAAATCTATATTTTTCTGTATAATACTAAATGTGAGATAGCTTTGCTCACCTGATGTTTTTAACCTCGAAAAAAGCGCGAGGTACGGAGAAGAAAATGACATTGTACATCTATTATCATATCGACCCTGAAACTGTTGAAGTCGAAACCATTAAGGGTGATCGGCGCGATTCCTATCGCATTGGTAACACCAATGTTCACATGGATGCAGGAACGCCAGTTCTACAAATCCGTGACGGTCGCTGGAAACAGCCACCCACAGATTTAAGCGATAAAATCGATCGTGTCTCAATCAAAAGCACTAGCTACGACTACGAACTTGATCGTGCCCCTGGGTTATACCGACTCAACGACGCTGAAGCACATGTCGATCGAATCAGCCGAACCGGTGATCATGGCACAGGAATCATGGTTGAGGTGACTGCCTCGACCAAGGAAAGTGCTTTGAAACTTTGGGATGCGATTTATCGCGGTGACGTTCGTCCTTATGACGAAATGAACCGGAAGCAGACTCCACCGTTGATTGATGACGACACAATGCAAGAAGTTCGCCGGCAGGCTGCTCTACTTGCACGAAAGTTCCTCAAGGAAGAGATGGAGAAGCTGGTAGCAGCATAAACTTAAAAGCCCCGTGCGTTTAATCGCGCGGGGCTATTTTTTATACATTCACCTCCATAAAAGTTCGAACATCGTCCCACAACCCGCACAATTCAATCACCGCCTTTGGGCGGTTTTTGTATTGTGCGGGATAAGTAACCTGCTGGGAGCAGGTTACGCGGGGAATCGAAAAGCTTTTGAGGTAGATTATGAGCTTGCGAAATAATATACCCAAAAGGTCTACTGTCCATGTAATGGAAGATTCCCATGGTGCACTACCAATATAAAAGCCATCCTGAAAGGATGGTTTTTATGTTGTAGTAGTGCAAAGATAAGAAAGTGCCTCAATGGCACTTTCGCGGGGAATCGAAAAGCTTTCATAGTGGATTATGAGTGAAGCGAAATAATATACTCGAAAGGTCTACTGTCCGTGTAATGGAAGATTTCCAAACCGAAATATCGACTGATCCCGTTATCCAAAATAAAAATAGTGGCTGACCCCATTATCTCTTA
>JBLHQB010000007.1:0-26789 GCA_047624725.1 Patiriisocius sp.
ACAGCAGAGAAAGCAGTGAAGGATCATGGTGAAGCAGCTGGAGAAGAGATCGTTAACGCAATCAACATGAAGATTGCTGGAGTAAAGGAAGTTAAGGATGCTGATGATAAAGATGCTATCGCAAAAACAACTGAAGAACTTTCAGCAGAAATGCAGAAGATTGGAGAGGTAATGCAAAAAGCTGCAGAAGCTGAGCAGGCAGCACCAACAGAGGCGGGTGAAGACGCACCTAAAGATGCAAACGCAGATGTGCGCGATGCTGAAGAGGTAAAAGAAGCGTCTACTGAAGAAGACGAGGAAGCTAAATAGTTGATTCTTTCTGAGGGGAACTCGTTCCTCTCAGTCTAGAGCAAACTAATCATTCAAATACCATGGCACAAAACGACTTTTACAAAACACTGGGACTAGAAAAAGGCGCATCAAAAGACGAGGTGAAAAAAGCATTCCGGAAGATGGCTGCAGTACATCATCCTGATAAGAAAACTGGTAACGAGGCTAAATTTAAAGAAATTAGTGAAGCGTACTCAGTACTTGGTGACGAGAAGAAGAAAGCAGAATACGATACGTATGGGCACGCTTTTAATGGTGCAGGCGGGGGAGGAGGACAACAGGGAGCTGGCGGTTTCAACTGGTCGGACTTCCAACAGCAGGCAGGGCAACAAGGTGGGGGTGGCTTTGAGTTCGACATGAATGACATCTTTGGTGATGTGTTTGGAGGAGGCGGACGACAGCGACAGGCGCGCGGGCGTGACATTTCAATTGATATCGAACTATCTTTTGAAGACGCTGTTTTCGGTATCACACGAAAAGTACTTCTTACAAAGAATAGTACATGTGTAGAGTGTGAAGGATCAGGAGGGAAGAAGGGGACTGAAATGAAAGACTGTACCACCTGTAATGGACAAGGAAAGGTTCGTGAAGTACGACAAAGCCTCATGGGACAGGTACAGACCGTACGAGAGTGTAACGTTTGTAATGGTCGCGGGAAAGTACCTAAAGAAACATGTGGTCACTGCGCTGGGGCTGGAGTTGCTCGAACTGAAGAAGAAGTTGAGATCAACATCCCTGCAGGTATCCAAAACGGAGAAATGATCCGTATGACAGGACGAGGGGAAGCAGTACCATCTGGTTCAGCCGGAGACCTCTACATCAAGATCCACGTAAAAGGTCACAAGACCATCATGCGAGACGGATCAACCCTACAGTCTGACCTCCACGTAAAGCTATCTGACGCACTACTTGGAAATGTATACAAAGTAGAGACTCTTGACGGTGCTGTAGAAATCAAAATCCCTGCAGGTATCACCCATGGGGAGAAGTTACGTATCAAAGGAAAGGGTGTCCCTCAAGGAAACTCCCGAGGTGACTTCTTAGTAAAGATTGAGATCGATTTACCGAAGAAGCTGTCCCGAAAAGCAAAGAAGCTGATGGAAGAGTTGAAGGCTGAAGGTATATAAAAAAAGGGCACCACCGGTGCCCTTTTTTTATACCTAAGCACGCTATACTTAAACCCAATTTTTACATGCCTCGTCAATCTACACAATTCGACTTCGGAGATTCTCGAAAACCTATAGAAGCTTTTATCCTGCATGAGAAAATAATTGAAGACCGTGGAAGCAAGTACTCTGTAAGCTACGGCAAAGTAACTGGAAAAGAAGATATCAAAACCTTCCTCAAAACTCTCAAGGCCAAGAAAAAATACGCAAAAGCAACCCACAACACCTGGGCAGCACGCATCACCCACGAAGGCGCTGTCTACGAAACTAAGAATGACGATGGTGAAACTGGCGCTGGCATGGTTGTGCTGCGTATTATGCAAAAGGAGGATATTACTGACTGCGTTATCTGTGTCACCCGATGGTTTGGGGGAGTGAAGTTAATGGGGGATAGATTTAAACACGTACAAGACGCAACCAAATACGCAATTGATCACCTGGAGTAGAGCACATTCATATGTCTTTACTAAAGATTATTTTTATGTCATAATGATACTTGAACAGTAACAGGATGACAGGATGACCACAATAGTTTTTTCTATCGTAACCAATGTACAATTTGCAGCTTTGGTGGAGCAGTTTGACAAAGACTGCTTCCCAGAGGAGATGTGGCTTAGGAAAGAAGATATCGAAGCCTCCATTGCCAAAGGAGCTATCGGCGTAGTTGGCAGGATTGATGACCAGGACATATGCTTTGGCATCCTGATCGGCGAACTTGCTGAAGCGGATGATTTGAAGGAATTTGATCCTCAATTTAACCCCTCAGCCGATAACATGTACAGCTACTCAGTTGCTGTGCATCCCAAATTTCAGGAAATGGGTTCAGGCAAGAAGCTGGTACTTGAGATGAAGCGAATCGCAAAAAAGTCGGGGGCAAAACATCTTACCGCACATGTCAGAACTGCAAACGACTGGCACTCACGCCGTGCACGACTACTTGACCCTCAGATCCGTCGTATTGTAAAAGATGCATGGGAAATTGACGGAGACGTTGAATTCCAAAGCGTCGAACTGTAAAAACAAAGTCCAGGCCCAACCATCATTTTGGTTGGGCCTTTAGTTATCCCACCACACACCATTGCTTATGACCAAAAAGGCATATAATGGCTCTAATGGATACAGCTACAATATTGGGGTTTCTACAGGAATCTCTTTTTATGATAATCGTGTTTGGAATTTTTATGTTCCTGGCATTGAAGAAAGGGAGACAGACGGTAACTAATGTTATTCTTGGTCTCTATCTTGCTTTATTGATCTCACTTGAGTTTCCATACTATGACGCGATTCTGGGTAGTGCCAGCAGTGCTAAGTCTGAATCGATACTCATGCTTATTGTGTTTGGCGCCTTTGCCTTTATTGCAATGCATCTCTTTCACCGTATCCTCCCTCGCGAATATGACGAGTCCTCCTTCGAAGACTTCTGGAAGAAGTTTCTTCTGGCCTCAGCAGGTACGGTACTGGTCATGGCATACAGCTATCACGCGCTACCAGTAACTGACCTCATTACTCCAGGATCTCCAATAAACTACCTCTTTGCGTCATCCCAGTCATTCTTTTACTGGCTGATCGCACCGATTGTTATCCTGTACCTGACCTAATTTACTGAAATCCATTATATGAAAATGATCCCCACTGCGGTGAAGCAATCTATTATTTCTTTGTTATCATTTCAGAGAAAATATAATCCAGACGCAACTAAAAAACGTATTGCTGCTGTGTATACCCCGATTGATCAAGCAGTCACGGAGATACAGGAACGAAGACAGGACTTGGATCTTATTAAGAGAGTTACCGATTTCTTAAATGATGATATTCCTGAGCATTTAGACCGTGGTACTCCCGTTTTTTACATTTCACGCTATCTTGCCACACCTAATCACGAACTTCTGTATGCAATTGAGCGAGCAAAGCCTTTTAAACTGCCGCTTGTAGTGAGTCAGGATACAAAAGGTAAATTTGTTTCAAACAACGAACTAAAATGTGCACTGGCAAAACTACCAGTTGTTAAAGGCGTGTCACGCAACCAAGATGTAATTATTGAGAATTTCACTATTGTAGATTTTACACACAATCAAGGGAAAACATTCGATGAAATTGAAACAAAAATCGGTGTCAGTTTAGTTGATTTTCATAATATATTGTTGCAGGAGATGAGTTTGGATTCAATAATTATTGGAGATGAAACACAGTGGGTTGACCGAAACTTTAGGGAGGATATCGCGAAGCAATATGAAAAAGTGTTAGCTCTTTTGTGTGTGCACGGCATAATGTTTGAAGCCTTTCCTCCTGGTGAATATGATTTTGCTAAAGAAGTAATGCTTCCTGCTTTTAAGAAAATTGAGAAAACTATCGGTGTACGTCCTCTGGTTGTGGAGCATATAACCGAAGAAGAAGAACTTGCAAGGAACTGGAACTCATACCCAAGTGTTTTGTATCAATACATAAAACGCACAGTATCCGATAACACATAAATTTATGACTTGGTTTTTACTAGCCCTCATTGGTCCACTGCTATACGCAATGACCAACCATATCGACAAAATTTTACTTGAAAAGTATTTCAAGGAGGGAGGTGTTGGCACGCTGCTTCTTTTCTCTTCATTATTGTCGATTCTTGCACTGCCTGTCATATACATGACTGAACCTGATATCCTTAATGTCAGTTTATTTAACGCAATGGTCCTTGTACTTGCGGGAATACTAGACCTTCTGGTACTTTTTTGCTATTTCATGGCACTAAAGGACGATGAGGCATCAATCATCGTGGTGTTTTATCAACTTGTACCAATCTTTGGGCTCGGACTTGGCTACCTTATACTTGGTGAAACATTAACTCAGATACAACTCATTGCAATGGGAATAATCATACTAGGTACTACCATTGTTGCTTTTGAGATTGATACTGATAATAATTTTACCGTGCGCAGGGGCACTGTTTTCTATATGTTAGCAGCTGGAATATTCTGGGCACTTGAAGCAACGATATTTAAAATGGTTGCGCTTGAAGAAGATGTATTACAGAGTCTATTCTGGAACAGTGCAATATTGGTGGTTCTTGGCTCTTTCATGTTCTGTTTTATCACAAAGTACAGAAAGCATTTTATTGCAGCAGTGCGCAACAACTCAAGGAATATCCTAGGTGCCAACGTGGTCAACGAAGTACTGTATATGCTTGGTAACACTGCCTTGGCATTTGCAGCAATGCTAGCGCCAATTGCGCTCATACTCTTAATGGAATCGTTCCAGGCATTCTTTGTGCTACTGATTGGAATCATACTGACACTCTTCTTCCCGCACATAAGCGAAGAGAAAATTCATCTTCAGAATGTTATCCAGAAACTGCTTGCAATCACCGTCACCGCAGTCGGGACCTACATCCTGCTCTTTGTTGCCTAAGTTTTCTAAGACATATACACATGCAACATAAATCCACCAGTAGACCTTGGTATACTAGTGGTAAAGAGTTTCTTATATTGTTATGAAAACGCACTTCACAAAATACTTTTTAGTATATGCGGTTGTACCGCTCCTACTATTTGTTGTGACCGCTTCTTATTATCGCTTCATAGTCATAAACGATTATGTCGTTTCTTACGAAGGAGATTGTGACCCTACAGCCGAAAGCTGTTTTATTGGTTGTGAAGACGATGAATGTACCGAGGAATATTTCTATTCAGTGGTTGAACGCCACGCATCAGAAATCAAAGAAATTTGTGGTGTCGATATTACAGACTGTGATGATTCTTATGAATGTCCTGCTGAGGGAACGAAATGTTTTATTTCCTACTGTGACGATTCCGAAGATGAATGCTCTAATATAACTGATTTTTAATATGCTTTGTTACTGGTACGAACAACCCACATATCTCTTTTTTGCTCCAGACCTACCCGGGTTGCTTTATTACTCACATATTCCAGTAACCATCATTGCTTTACTGGTAGGTTTCTTTGTTTTCTTTAATGCTCGGCATCTCTTAGCAAACAGACTTCTGTTCCTAATTACCATCTGCTTCTCTGCATGGACCGTTTTAAACTTAACCACATGGACGAACATCAATAGTGAGGTACTGCTCTTCTCTTGGTCATTTTTAGGATTCTTGCAAGCCTTAATTTCAATTCTATCAATCTATTTCATCCATGCATTTCTTACGGGAGAAGACCTAGGCATAAAAACAAAAGCTACATTCTTTCTATTACTAGCACCTGTGTTGTTCTTTGCTCCAAGTAATCTAAGTTTACGGGGATTCAATATTTCAGACTGTGATGCATTTGGATTTGAAGGTGCTTTATATACAGCCTATTTCACACTTCTTGGTGGGGTGGCAATGGTATGGATTCTGACTCTACTACTGAAGCACTTTAAAACCGCAAGCTCAGAGATGCGTAAGCAAATAATTCTTATGGGTATCGGGATTGAATTTTTCCTTTTCTCCTTTTTCACAATCGTATACTTTGCAGGTATTCTCACGGAGCAAGGATACTTTGAAGACTCATCTCTAGAACTATATGGGATGTTTGGGATGGCTATATTTATGGTCTTCATGGGGTTCCTCATTGTTCGATTTAAGTCTTTCAGCGTAGGTCTACTTGCACCGCAAGCGCTTGTTGTGGTACTGATTATTCTAGTTGCTTCTCAGTTCACCTTTGCGTCTTCAACAGTAGGTGTTGTCCTAACCTTAGTAACGCTTGTATTCACAGCAATTGCAGGCCTCGTTATTATCAGAAACGTTAAAAAAGAGATTTCTCAACGTGAACAAATTGAAGGACTTGCAGTAAAACTTAAGAAAGCCAATAAGCGTCTGAAGGAACTTGATCAGATGAAGTCTGAGTTTGTTTCTATCGCATCACATCAACTACGCAGTCCTCTTACATCTATTCGAGGATACGCTTCAATGATTCTGGAAGGGTCGTATGGAAAATTATCTGCTAAAGCTGAGGAGGTAGTGGGAAAAATTGCTGAATCAAGCACCTTTATGGCCTCGTCTATTGAGGACTACCTCAACGTGTCTCGCATTGAAGCAGGGAACATGAAGTATGAACTAACAGACTTTAATCTCAAAGACGAAGCTGAGCATGTAGTTGACGACAAACGTCAGGAAGCAATGAAGAAGGGTCTTCTTATTACATTCAAGTCTGATCTTGATCGTCACGGAATTGTGAATGCTGACATTGGAAAGACGCGTCAGATCCTGCACAATCTCATCAACAACTCACTAAAATACACACCGCGCGGGACCATTACACTCTTCGTGCACGACGACGCAAAGAAAAAGAAAATATACGTAGATATTATCGACAGTGGGATTGGAATGAAGCCTGAAGAACTTGAAGATATCTTTGGTAAATTTGAACGGGCGCACAATGCAAACCAGACGAATGTGACGGGGACAGGGCTTGGATTATTTGTAGCTCGTAAAATGGCACGACACATGAACGGGGAAGTGACAGCTCGTTCTGACGGACCTGGACATGGTTCGACCTTTAGACTAGAAATGCCCCTACACATGTAATCTCCTAAAATGAAGGAACTACTTCGTTGCACTTCGCAAAATAACGCTCACCGTACAACCACAGTACGTCTCGCGTTATTTTGCTCATACGCCTCGTATTTCCATCATTCATGAAAGATTATTGTCTTTAATTACCTGCGTATATTTGCTACACTGACATCATGAAAAAACGACTACTCACCGGACTACAATCTTCAGGTGACCTACACATCGGAAATTACTTTGGTGCACTCAAGCCCTTTGTTGAAATGTACGAAGATTACGATAGTTTTTTAATGATTGCTGATTACCACGCACTTACGTCTGTACGTGACCCTGAAGCGATGCGTCGCAATACCATTAACGTTGTGAAGGATTACCTTGCAGCAGGAGTGGATCCTTCTAAGGCTGTTATCTTCCGGCAGTCAGACAACCAGGACCATACCGAACTCGGATGGGTATTTAACTGCATGGTGACTGTACCGTTTTTGATGCAGGCACACTCCTACAAAGATAAGGTAGCTAAGGGTAATGATGCAAACGCTGGACTCTTTACCTACCCAATGCTGCAAGCTGCTGACATTGCACTGTACGACATTGATATCGTGCCTGTAGGAGAAGATCAGCGACAGCACCTTGAATACAGCCGTGAGGCAGTAGGGAAGTTTAACCGAGCGTATGGTGAGACACTAAAGGAACCTCAAGAGAAAATTCTTGATGTGGTTGGGGTTGTTCCTGGTACTGACGGGGCGAAAATGAGTAAGAGTTATGGGAATACGATTCCGCTGTTTGGTACTCCAGAAGAAATTAAGAAAGCGGTTATGGGGATTGTTACTGATTCTGAAGGAGGGCGTCCTGAGAATGTATATGCGATCCATAAACTCCTCCGTTCTGAAGAGGAACTGGAGACTATCTACACAGAGAACGAAGGACGCTATGGTGACTTGAAAAAAATTCTTGTTGCTGATATTGAAGCCATGATCGCACCTATGCGAGAACGTCGAGATCAGATCTCTGATGAGGATGTAAAAGCTGTGTTAGCAGGTGGTGCAGCACGCGCTAAAGAAGTTTCAAGTCAGACACTATTGAGAGTACGGACTGCTATTGGTATTGAGTTGGCGTAGGTAAGAAATACCCTGGATTGCATCGGCTGAGGCCTTCTTACAGAAGCTGTTCAGGTTGTCGCTACATAGGTAGCTGGCAACCTCTTGCAAAAGTCTCCCAGACTTCCTCACGCAAAAACGGTTAGTTTTTTTAACACTGCCGTCTTTCTGTCGTCTTTGCGAGCGGGGCGTGGCAATCCAGCGTCATACACCTTTACAAACCCTTCATACACCCGTAGTATTTACCCATACCACTGACGCAGCTGACACCTGTTGAGGTATTGAGGAACAAGGGTCTAAATGAGTCGATCGATCGAATCATTTAGACTGAAATAGGGTGGCACCGCGACGACACTAATCCTTACAAGGTTGAACCTTGTAAGGATTGTAATCGCCCCTATAAATGTATTATTAATCTAATATTTTTATAGGGGCGATTTATGTTCCCTGAAGCAACATCATGAAAAACCCTTACGAAAATCCAGAGAACGAACTTTCTCCTACTCTGAAGCAGGCTGCCCAAGTAATAGACAACGGCATACGCAAGTTGATCCCTGAGTATGATATGTATGTCTTTGCACAAGAGATTGTTACACATCTTCTTGACGCTGATCAGCAGCAACAACTTGCTCCATACCTAGAAGATCTCACAGAGCTATGTCGTCTAAAAGGACTCGTCCTCACTCAAACAGACGTCGGACTACAGCTCACATTACAAAAATTAGATAAAACAGTATGACAAGAACATTAATTAAGTCTCTATCGGAGCACGTAGAAACAGAAGTAACGATCAATGCAGTGGTTGATGTCGCACGACAACAAGGCAAGATGGCTTTCTTTGATTTCCGTGACTACACAGGAAAAGTACAGGGAGTTGTATTCGGTAAGCCTGAAGTGCTTGAGATCGCTAAAGAACTCAGTAACGAGTTTGCAGTAGCTATCACCGGAATGGTGAACAAGCGACCTGAGAAAATGGTGAAAGCAGACGTACTTAATGGAGACATTGAGCTTGAGATCACGGGGATTGAAATCCTTAACACCGCTGAAGCACTTCCATTTGATATGGATGCGGACTTTGCTATTGATACACTTCTAGACAATCGCCCGCTAACACTGCGTCGTGAGCACGATCAAGCAGTATTTACCGTACAACATGAAATTGTTGCTGCATACCAAGACTTCCTTAAGGGAGAAGGATTTACTTCATTCCAGGCGCCAAAGCTTGTGGGCGGTGATGCAGAGGGAGGGGCAGAGGTATTCAAAGTGAAATACTTCAAGGAACGAGATGCGTTTCTTTCAACCAGTCCACAGCTATACAAACAAATCATGGTTGGCGTGTTTGAGCGTGTGTACTCTGTAGCTACTGCATTTCGTGCAGAGAAGAGTGCAACGAGTCGTCACTTAAGTGAATACACGTCATTAGATATGGAGATGGGATTCATTACCGATCACCTTGACGTAATGCGTGTTGAGACCGGACTGATGAAGCATCTAGTGAGCCACCTGCAAACGCATGCGTCAGCAGCGCTTGCAACACTTGGGATGGAACTACCGCAGATTCCTGAAGGTGACATCATGCCGTACATGAAACTGCGAGAGGCTCAAGAGCTTATCCTCAAAGAAACGGGGGCAGACAAAACAAGTGAGCCAGACCTTGAACCTGAAGACGAACGGTGGCTGTGTGAATACGCAAGCAAGAACCTTGGTTCTGACTTCATCTTCATTACACACTATCCAGTATCAAAGCGGCCATTCTACACATACGAAGATGAGAACGACGAAGGTTTTACTAAGAGCTTCGACCTTCTCTTCCGAGGCGTAGAGATCACTACAGGAGGACAACGTGTGCATGACACAGAAACACTCAAACGAAAAATTACAGAAAAGGGAATGAATCCAGATGATTTCTCATTCTACCTACAAGCCTTCAAGCACGGTATCCCGCCACACGGAGGATGGGGAATGGGACTTGAACGACTGACCGCAAAATTCTGTGGTGTTGCAAACGTAAAGGAAGCAACACTCTTCCCGCGAGACATTAACCGAATTGACACATTACTTTCAAAGGCAGAAGAAAAACCCGAGGAAACTGAGTAGCAAAATAAAAGGACGGAAAGCAATGCTTTCCGTCCTTTTTGTTATACTACAGACACATAAGTTAAAATTATTACATGGCAAAAATAACCCTATCTAACAAAGACATTACCGCAGCACACAAAAAGTATTGCAAGCTGGTTATTACTGAAGATGCACCGAGTTGGCATCGTTTAGTTGAATGCGCTGACGGGACACTTGAATATCGTCTTGGGGCAGGGAAGTGGAAGACAATGACTGCACGGAAGTTCATCACATTTGTGCGTACGGTTGTGCAGGCGGCGAAGAGCCACCAGATTGAACATCTCGCAATTCAAGCACCCGTTGCCATGCTTCCAGCGATTCTTAAAGAGCACGATAGTCAGTGGATTCTTTCGACGCTCGCTGAGAACCTTACCATCGGATCATACGAATTTACGAAGTACAAAAGTACTAGGTCAAAGAAGAAGCAACTTGTAGAAGTACTTGTCTGTGGCGGGCTTACTGTACCTGAAAAGAAAGCGTTTACACGTGGATTGATCGTGGGTGAAAAGGTGAATCTCGCACGTGATATCGCGAACACTACTGCTGAAGACATGACACCCACAGACCTCGGGAAGGCGGCCGTAAAGGCAGTTAGTGGCACAAAGGCATCTGTAAAAGTTCTTGGTGAAAAAGAACTGCAGAAGCTCAAAATGGGCCTTCTGTTGGCTGTTGGAGCGGGGACCAAGCACGAAACAAAGCTGATTATCATGGAATACTATGGGGCAGGGAAGCCCACAAAGTCTGACACCTCTAAAACAAAGCAACCCATTGTATTTATTGGAAAGGGGATCACTTATGATAGCGGAGGACTGAATGTAAAACCAAGTGGACACATGCACGACATGCATATGGATATGTCAGGAGGATCAGCAGTCATCGCGGCAGTAGCGGCAGCAGCCAAGCTTGGTATTAAGAAAAATATCATTGGACTCATCCCAGCTGCAGAAAATGCGATTTCTGATCGAGCAATGCGCGCAGGAGACATTGTTACTGCAATGAACGGTAAAACGGTGGAAGTGCTCCACACTGATGCAGAAGGGCGGATGGTCTTGGCTGACGCGCTGACATACAGCGAACGCTACAACCCGAAGGTAGTGCTCGACGTTGCAACCTTAACCGGAGCTGCACTCTCGGCACTCGGGCAACACGCATCAGCAATCATGACCAAGAACGTTCAACTTGAAACAGAACTGCGACTATTCGGAGAAGCTTCAGGAGACTACGTCTGGCCGTTACCACTATGGGATGAGTATCAAGCACACATCAAATCAACGCGTGCGGACCTAAGTAACATCGCTGCAAACTTCTCTCGCTTTGGTGGTGCAATCGAAGGAGGAGCATTCTTAGCGAACTTCGCACCGAAGAACGTACCTTGGGCACACATCGACATCGCACCGCGTATGGAAGCGATTGCCAGTGACAAGTTAGTAAAGGGATCAACAGGGGAGCCAGTGCGTTTGCTTGTACGGTTTGCAGAGGAGTACTAGCTTACAAGGCCGAGCCTTGTAAAGACGCTGGATTGCTTCCTTACAGGAACTGTCCACTCATTGGGTTTTTATTCAATATTTCATAAAACCCTCAATGAGTCTTGCATCAGTCTCCCAGACTGATTCACGCTTCCGCTCGCAAAGACGTTCTGGATTTCTAATCCTGAACGTCTTTCGTCTTTGCGACGAACGCTGAAGCAATCCAGCGTTCGTCGATATCCTCCCATTATCCGCACATCCACATGCTAAAATAAACGAAATGGAAGAGACTGTCACACTTGAAAAATTTGAAATCAAGACTGAGGCCTTTGAGGGACCTTTGGAGCTTTTGTTGGACCTGGTTGAGAAACGGAAACTTCTGATTAACGATATTTCTCTTGCGGAGGTAACCGACGAGTACATGCGGCAGGTGTCGATCATGCAGGAGCTCTCGCTACCAAACACCGCTCAGTTCGTGGCGCTAGCCGCGACACTTCTTCTGATCAAATCAAAGTCGCTTCTTCCTGTACTGGATCTAAGTAATGAAGAAGAGGAGGGGATCGATAACCTTGAGCTACGCCTCAAGCGCTACCAGATGTATCGGGATATTGCACAGAATATTGAGGAGCTGTTTGGGAATACGATGACTCACGAGCGGCAGTATGTTTCAGATAGGAATCCGTTGTTTGTAACTGACAAGTACACGACAGTCGCAGGTCTTGAAGAAGCTATTGGGAGTGTGTTGGTAAACCTTCCACGCAAGGAAGTAAAACCGAAGGTGCAGATTCGTAAAGTAATTTCGTTGGAAGAGATGATGGACCGATTACATGCACGTATTGAAAACCAGATGAAGCTGAAGTTTAGTGAGCTGCTTGAGAACTCTGTTGAACGTACTGATGTGATTGTAGGATTCTTAGCGATTCTTGAGTCGGTTAAACAGGGAAGTATCCTCGCAGCACAACTCAATCGCTTTGATGAGATCGAAATCGAGCAAGAGAGTGCCCAAACTCCACGCTATACCTAATAAAAAAACCGGCGGACATATACTGTCCGCCGGTTTTGTGTTCACTGTCGTGGTAGTTTGAGTCTGATTTCGACAATTTCTTTCCCAAAACTTTCAGGCAAAGCTTCACATTCGGGCTTTTTTGAAACGGTCAGGTAATCTTTATCTTCAACAACTTGGCACACATACCAAGGAAGTTGAATAACTTCTCCGTTTTGACCCCTAAAGCTGGTGGTGTCCCCACAGTGTCGAACTGTTTCAATTAGAGTACACGCTTGTATGTCATCGCTGTGTGTATACACCGTAAAACGATTACCATCAACGAAGTACTTTTTAAGAACTGCACCTACTTCTTGTGTTCCTAGTGCCATCGTAGCCTCCAATCATGATTCTGGACCAAATATCCTCGCTGACAGTACTGCTCATACAGGTTTTTGTCAACAAGCAAAAGAAAAGGCCCGCACAATATAGTACGAACCCCAGACTTTCGACCACAGGTGTCTGTTCGTGACCTGTCTTGATTTTTTTCTATCGGGATTCAAGGCCCGCAACTGGAGTTATGGTCCCAGCGCCCTAGCTGGTACTCCCTCCGCTTGAATTTTGCATCGAATCCTCCCTCTTGTTTCAAAGTGTCGCTCGACCGCGGCCATGGTGCAACGCGTGCACCGGATCGACCACCGAAGTGATATCCATATTGCGATCGAGCGACTTGTGTATAATAACATGAAGAGCCCTATTGTCAACCCCTGCACAAGGAAAATGCGGATTTGTCTATATATTGCTATACTGAGAGGGAAATACAACGTTATGGAGCTTTCAAATCAAATTGAAGGGCTGTTGTTTTATAAAGCAGCTCCGATGAAACTGACGCAATTGGTGAAGATTTTTAGCGTGTCTGAAGGGGAACTCGAAACAGCTGTGCAAAGTATCAAGGGACGCTTGCGAAATGGGGCCGTACGACTATCTATAACTGAAACTGAAATCCAGCTGGTGACAGCTCCAGAACTAGACGAACTTATCGAAAGCGTACGAAAAGACGAACTTAAGCGAGACATTGGGAAGGCGGGGGCTGAAACGCTTGCCATTGTGTTGTACAAGGGCCCAATTAGCCGTGTGGAGATCGACCGTATTCGTGGGGTTAACTCAGGATTCATTCTGCGGAACCTTATGGTACGTGGCTTGGTAGAACGAGGGACCGAAGGCAAGAGTCATACGTTTTCTCTTACTTCAACACTTCTCTCGCACCTTGGTATCACCCACAAAACTGAACTACCGAACTACGCGACGGTCCTGGATCAACTTGAACGATTCGAGCAAGAGCAGGTAGACGCTGAAAATGCATAACTATCATGACTACGCAATACGAAGACGTTACAACAGAAACAGTGGCCGGAGATACTGAAGTACATGAGTTCGTCATGCCTGAAGAAGAAGTCATTCCTCGTGAGAAAATTCCCGTAGTCCAACAACTCACGCTTCTTGCGGCAATTCTACTGCTCCTGCTCGGCGGGGCAATCACACCTAAGATCATTGCGTACTTCGCGGACGAGGTTGACTCAGTCCCCGCTGCACCGATTTTACGAGAGAATACTGACATACTTGAGACTTCATCCAACACAGAACTGATCAAACCTTTCTCTGAGGTAAGCATTGCAGCAGATGCTGCGTATGTCTGGGATGTGCGTGGGCAACGTCCGTTATATAAGAAAGATGAGTCAACACAGTTGCCACTGGCCTCTGTCACAAAGCTCATGACTGCACTGATCGCGTATGAACTTCTCGATGACACGGAAGATGTGAAGGTGACACAGCAAGCACTCAAACAATACGGGAATAGTGGCCTTCTTAAAGATGAAACATTCGACCGTATTACACTTTCAAACCTAGTGCTGATGTCATCCTCAAACGACGGAGCGTATGCACTTGCCGCCGCAGCGGGGGAAGTGCTCCAGAAAGATAACGGCGCAAACGCTTTTGTACACGCTATGAATATTCGTGCAGAAGAGCTTGGTTTAGCCAATACCTACTTCAAGAACCCAACCGGTCTTGATATAGACGAGACCGAAAATGGAGGAAACGGATCTGCTAAAGACATGGCCTTCCTTATGGAGTACATTGTTGAGAATCAACCGGAAATACTCTTCTCAACCCGTGAGTCTGATGCACGAGTCTATAGTGAGGACGGCATCTATCACGATGCCGTGAACACTAACTATTATATTGATGAAATTCCGAATGTCCTTGGCTCTAAAACGGGCTACACAGAACTAGCCGGAGGCAACCTCGTTATCGCGTTTGATGCAGGACTTGATCGTCCAATTATCATCAGTGTGCTCGGGTCAACCAGACAAGAACGATTCACTGATGTAATGGAGCTAGTGGAACAAGCACAAGCTTACGTAGCACAACAATAATATGGATATCTCAATCATTAAAATTCTCATCCCTGCAGTACTGGCTTTTATTATTGGTATTGCGATCACCCCATTGGTCACACATTATCTCTATAAGTACAAAGTCTGGAAGAAGGAGGGAGGGAAAACTGCTATGAATGGTACGGTTGCTACTGAATTCAATCGTCTAAAAGGGGAAGGCGAGACAAAGACTCCACGCATGGGCGGAATCGTTATCTGGGGAAGTGTCCTGCTTACGGTATTGCTCTTAGCAGTATTAGGAGAAGTGTTCACCACTTCAATTTTTGCAGAACTCGACTTCTTCAGTCGTTCACAAACATGGATCCCAATTTCGACAATGGTTCTTGGAGCAGCCCTTGGATTCTTAAATGATTTTTATGACGTTACCCATCGGCGTGACGGTGTATCACTAAAAATGCGATTGCTCCTGATCTCTATGTTGGCTGGATCAATCGGATGGTGGTTCTACGCAAAACTTGGGGTAGACACCGTAGGTATTCCGTTTGACGGAACACTCTTTGTTGGCTGGTTAATCATTCCTATCTTCATCGTACTTGCTAACGCACTGTACGCCAGCGGGGTAATCGACGGCATTGATGGACTTTCTGGAGGTGTATTCGCATCAATATTTATTGCATACTCTGGAGTTGCAGTCATTCAATCACAGTTTGATATTGCAGCACTGTGTACAACTATCGCAGGAGGTATTCTGGCATTCTTATGGTTCAACATCCCTCCTGCACGATTCTGGATGACGGAGACAGGGAGTATGGCACTGACACTCACCTTAGCCGTAATCGTATTTATGACTGACAGCTTGGGTGATGGAAATGGTATTGCACTCTTGTTCGTTATCGGACTACCGTTAGTTGCCACTGTTCTATCAAACATTGTGCAGGTGCTATATCGTAAGGCGACCGGTAAAAAACTCTTACGCATTGCACCACTACATCACCACTTCGAAGCGATCGGATGGCCCTCATATAAAGTAACTATGCGGTATTGGATTATCAGTATCTTCTGCGCGATCTTCGGTATTATCCTTGCAGCAATTGCATAAATTCACCAACCTTAAAAATCATGGATAAAAATGTAGACCGAACATTACTTACTATTATCATCACCTTGGTAACCTTGGGATTTTTCATATTCTCTTCGGCATCACTTGGCCTACTCGCACGGGAAGGGGCAAACTTTTCTTCCGTAGCTTTTAGTCAGATTGTGTTTGGGATCATCGGCGGGGGAATTGGATTATTCCTTACCAGTCAGATTCATTACCGCAACTGGCGGAAGTTCGCTTTTTACATCTTCCTGGCAACATGTCTCCTGACACTTGCTGTATTCATCCCCGGTCTTGGATTCGGACATGGGGGAGCACAGCGATGGATTATCATAGCAGGGTTCTCATTTCAGCCAGCAGAACTCCTTAAGGTTGGATACATCATCTACATAGCCACCTGGCTATCAGGTACCCAGAAGCAAATAAGTTCGTTTGTACACGGGACGTTACCATTCTTAGGTATCACTTCAATTGTGGGAGCTATACTGCTCTTACAGCCTGACACTGACACCTTCTTGCTTATAGGGATGGCCGGAGTAGCAATGTTTGTAACCGCCGGAGGACGGTGGCGGGATGTTGGTCTTATGGTGCTTGGAGCAATAATGCTCTTAGCAATACTCGCATTTAGCCGACCATACATTATGGATCGCTTTACAACCTTCCTTGATCCATCTACTGACCCACAGGGAAGTAGTTACCAGATTCAACAATCACTAATCTCTATCGGCTCAGGAGGTTTTGCAGGGCGCGGGTTTGGACAAAGTATCCAGAAGTTCGAATACCTCCCAGAACCAATTGGTGATTCTATCTTTGCAGTCTATTCTGAGGAGTTTGGATTTCTAGGAAGTGTCTTCCTTATTGGACTGCTATCGTTCTTTACCTTTAGAGGGTACAAGATCGCATCGCACGCGAGCGATCTCTTCGGGATGTTATTGGTAGTTGGATTTATGACCCTGATTGTTATCCAAGCGTTTTTAAATATTGGGGCCATGCTTTCCCTGGCGCCATTGATGGGACTTCCACTACCGTTTGTAAGTCACGGAGGAACTGCACTTCTGACCACACTCACCGCCGTTGGGATTGTGCTCAATGTATCGAAGTACCAAAAGAAAGGATTATAGGAGCGTGATACACTTATATACATATTATGAAACGAATCGTTCTTGTTGGAGGAGGTAGTGGCGGGCATTTTTACCCGCTTATTGCTACTGCTGAACGTCTTAATGAATACAAGGCACAAGGCATGGATCTTGAGCTCTACTACATGGGGCCTGAGCCATACAACAAGGCCGACCTTGATGCGAACAGAATCACTTTTATCTCAATCCCAACAGGGAAGCGACGTAAATATTTTTCAGTACTGAACTTCATCGATCTCTTCAAGGTCTTCTTTGGACTTTTCTTTGCAGTAGCAAAACTGTACAAACTCTATCCTGACGTCGTCTTTAGCAAGGGAGGATACACGAGTGTACCGGTAGTGATTGCTGCATGGCTCTTACGTATTCCGATTATGGTGCACGAGTCAGACACACGTGCGGGCAGCGCCAACAAACTTGGAGGGAAGTTTGCACGCTACGTAGCAATTGCTTTTGATGACGCTGCAAAAGATTTCCCTGCAGAGAAAACGGCATTGACTGGAATCCCAATGCGTAAAGCATTTCTTGAGATTATCGCTAATCCAATTCAGCAGTTAGGATTACCAAGCGAAAAGCCGTTGCTCTTTGTTACCGGTGGCTCTATCGGTGCACAGAAGGTGAATTCACTGATCATTGAGTCACTTGATGATCTACTTCCAAATTTTACTATTCTTCATCAAACAGGAGAAAAGAACGAAGAGCGTGTCCGACAGACGTCATCTCAACTTATTACCGACACGACACTGCTTGCACGATACTTTGTAAAAGGAAACCTTACCGCGCACGAAATGAACTTAGCACAAAGCGCCGCAAGTATTATTATTTCACGTGCGGGTACTGGAACTATCTTTGAGATTGCACACAAAGGGAAGCCATCGATTGTTATTCCAATCCCTGAAGACGTGAGCCACGATCAACGGACTAATGCGTATGCATACGCACGCAGTGGTGCTGCATCAGTTTTGGAGGAAGCGAACATGACCGATGGTTTGCTAACGTCGGAAATTACCCGTATTATGGGCAACCAAGAGACGTATGATGCTATGAGCGCAGCAGCTGTCGCATTTGCAGGAGGAGATGCAGCAGCTACTATTGCTAAGACTCTTATTGGGGTCACAAGCGAACATATTTAATACTAAATACAGAATCACCGTTATGAACAAAATCATCACCCGCTTCGCCCCATCGCCAACAGGATTTATGCACATCGGTGGTGTACGTACCGCACTATTTGCATATCTTTACGCCAAAAAAATAGACGGGGATTTCATTTTGCGGATTGAGGACACTGACAAATCACGAGAGGTAGACGGTTCCATTAAGCACATCAAAGAGTCACTGAGCTGGCTTGGTATCGATTGGGAATACGGTCCTGATAAACCTGGTCCTTTTGGTTCATGCCTACAGTCTGATCGCTTAGACCTATACAAAGAATACGCACAGAAGTTGATTGATAAAGGTCTTGCATACCCCGATCCATACACGAGCGAAGAACTTGAAGCATTTCGTGAGAAAGCAAAGGAGGAAAAGCGAGCATTTTTATTCCGAGATCACCGTCCTGAGACGTTTGAAGAGTGGGATGGGACTAAGCCACTACGGTTTAAGGTTACTGATGTAAAACGTCATCACTGGAATGACGTTGTTCGTGGCGAGCTTGAGGCAGGAGAAGAAATGCTCGACGATATTATTATCATCAAAGCTGACGGATATCCGACATACAACTTTGCTCACATCGTGGACGATAATGAAATGGAAATTACTCATATCATGCGCGGGGAAGAGTTCATTGCGAGCACGCCAAAGTTCCTGAGTCTCTATGATGCACTGGAAATCCCATACCCAATATTCGTTACCATGCCTCCGATCATGGCCGCAGACGGGAAGAAGAAGCTTGGGAAACGTGATGGCGCTAAAGACCTATTGGAATATCGTGCCGAGGGTTACCTACCTGAAGCAATGGTTAACTTCTTGGCGCTTATAGGATGGAATCCAGGGACTGAACAGGAACTCTTTACTAAAGATGATCTCATCACAACCTTCAGTCTGGAGAAGATCCAGAAATCAGGAGGAGCGTTCAATGAAGAAAAGCTCCTATGGATGAACAAAGAATATCTTCAGAAGCTTGATGCCCAGACATTTACTGCGTATGCAAAAGACGCATTACCTGAATCAATTCTCAGTATTCCAGGCTACACTGACGAGATACTCACAAAACTCTCACCCTCAATGCAAGAGCGAGTCCATATCAAATCAGAGATTACTCAAGCTGCAGAAGAAGGGGAGTACACTTGGGCATTTACCACCCCAACAGTCGATCCAGCAATGGTCCAGTGGAAGAAGGACGAGTCACCAAAAGACGCTCTTCCACGTCTGCAGAAGGCAATGGAACTTCTCTCAGACGCTGATTTTAGCTCTGTAGAGACTATTAAAGCAGCTGTGTGGGATTATGCAGAAGAAGTAGGTCGAGGCGAGCTCCTATGGCCACTACGCGTATCACTCACCGGAAGAGAACGATCACCAGACCCGTTTACATGCGCGTATATTCTCGGGAAAGAAGAATCACTCAAGCGACTGACGAGCATTGTGGAAACACTATAAACATATCCAAAAACGAGCCATATGGCTCGTTTTTTAGTATGGTAAAATGTATGTATATTCTTATGTGTACACGTACGATAGCTGTCTTTTTTTTAGGTCTTTTAATAGCTCCATTATTAACAGTGGGTACACATTTCGTGCATGCGCAAAGCGAGGTACAAAAACTCCAAGGGCAGATTACTGAGCGCAACGATCGACTCTCTGATATTGAAAAAGAGATTGCACAGTACGAAGCTGCACTTAACGAAGTAGGAGCAGAGAAGAACACACTACAACGCGCGATCAGTCAACTAAGCCTTGAACGTAAGAAGGTGATCGCTGACATTAGCTTCACTGAAAACAAAATCTCTTCTACTGACCTGACGATCAATAAACTTACACTTGAGATCGGTGTAACTGAGAAAGACATTGCGCAAAATGAAGAGTCTATTAAGGCGATCCTTCGAAAGTTTAACGCCACTGACGACGAATCTTTTGTCGAAGTGTTTTTGCGCCAAGAAAATATTTCATCATTCTGGAATGAATTTGAAGAACTCGAGACCGTTAAAGACACAATGTTTCAGAGAATCACAGACCTGAGTAATGACAAGGAACTACTGGAACAAAAACGATCACAAAGTACGTTTGAGCGAGGTAACTTGGTAGATCTCAAGGATCAGTACGATGACCAACAGAGTATTCTTGCACACAACACTGCCAACAAATCGAACCTGCTTTCTGCAACAAAGAATGAAGAAGCTGGGTACCAGACGCTTCTTGAACAACAGAAGAATGCCCGAGATACACTTCTTGCTGAAGTGCGTGACATTGAATCACAAATTCAATTCATCCTTGATCCTAATACAATCCCAACACCGGGAACGGCAGTGTTCCGATGGCCATTGGATAACCCCTACATCACACAGTACTTTGGCTACACAAAGTTCGCGCAATCTGGTGCATACGGAGGTAGTCAACACAACGGGATGGACTTAGGTGCGCCTGTGGGAACAAAGCTTTACGCACCACTGACGGGGACAGTACGAAACACAGGAAACACTGACGCAGTGCCTGGATGTTACTCATGGGGTCAATGGATTCTTATCGATCACCCCAATGGGCTTTCGTCCATGTTTGCGCACATGAGTCAGATCTCAGTGGTACCTGGTCAGAAGGTAGTAACGGGGGACATTGTTGGATACGTTGGAAGTACAGGATATTCAACAGGGCCACACCTGCACTATACGGTGTACGTAACTGAAGGAGTTGAAGTAAAACAATTCAATCAGTTCAAGAAGGTGACGGGGTGTGGGGCAGCGTTGTCACCTTTTGCTGCGATTGATGCGTATTTAGATCCGTTGGATTACTTGCCTACGTTATAATGATTGAGTATGTCGTCCAGCAATTCGCCCTAGGAAGGGACGAATTGGGACATAAATTCAACATAGTCATTACATTCCTTGTTTCATTCACCTTTTGCTGCGATTGATGCGTATTTAGATCCGTTGGATTACTTGCCTACGTTATAATGATTGAGTATGTCGTCCAGCAATTCGCCCCAGGAAGGGACGAATTGGGACATAAATTCAACATAGTCATTACATTCCTTGTTTCATTCACCTTTCGCTGCGATTGATGCGTATTTAGATCCGTTGGATTACTTGCCTACGTTATAAAATGCCCTAAAGATAAACGTAGTACGTATTAGCAACTATAACCTCATCAGAATTATGGAACACCCAACACAAATTGTAATTCTAGGGGGAAGTGGTGACCTTGCTAAGCGTAAGCTTATCCCTGCGTTACTAGATCTCTATGTACATAAGAAATTACCTGAGGTCTTTTCTATTATTGGCCTTGCACGTACACAAAGAACCGATCAAGAGTACCAACAATTTGTTGCCTATTCTATAACTGAACATGAGCACGGACACACCATGGAGGACATCCAGTCTTTTTGTGCTCACGTGTCGTATGTTTCGGGCTCTTTTGATGACACTGAAAGTTACGCTACACTCAAGCAGTCGCTTGATACATTTGCACAACAGCATAACGGATGCACCAACAGACTTTTTTATCTTGCAGTTCCGCCTCAGTATTACGAAACTATTTTTGAGAACATTCATCAAAGTAAACTTACTGAAGACTGTTCTAATGGGGAAGGATGGGCACGTATTCTCGTGGAGAAGCCTTTTGGCCATGACCTTATGACCGCTCAAAGTCTTGATGCAAAACTTAGCAGTCTCTTTTCTGAAGATCAAATCTTCCGTATTGATCACTATCTTGCAAAAGAGGCGGTCCAGAACATTCTCTCGTTTAGGTTTGCAAACACACTCATGCGATCACCTTGGAATAACGAACATATCAAAGAGGTACGCATCACTATGCACGAAGAAGTTGACCTAGAAGAAAGAGGAAGCTTCTACGATGGTATTGGTGCACTACGTGACGTCGGTCAGAACCACCTTCTACAACTATTGGCCCTCATTGCTATGGACGAACCGAGTACATTTACCGCAGAATCTATCCGTGAAAATCGTGCTGCCATCCTACAGAAGCTTGTGCCATTTACTGACCAAACTATTCAAACACAACTAAAGCGTGCGCAGTATGAGGGTTACACACTAACAAAAGGAGTTGCTGAAAATTCAACAACCGAAACCTTCTTTGCACTCACCGCATTCGTAGACACCGACGCATGGCGCGGAGTTCCATTCCATATAGAAGCAGGGAAGGGGATGGCTAAAAAGGGAGTATCTATTGAAATAACATTCAAGGATGTTGCTACAGGTTTATTTGAGACCAGCAGCTGTCACACTACAGAAAATAAAGTACTGCTAACTATCTCGCCAGAGCAAGCAATGGGCATCACGCTTAACGCCAAAATGCCCGGGCACGGCTACCAGATGGAGTCGAGAACGCTTTCATTCGATTGTAGCAATTCCACTGAAGAGATAAGTGCGTATGAAAAAGTACTCCTAGACTGTATCTCGGGCGATCAAACACTCTTTACCCAAACCAAAGAAGTACTTGCCTCATGGACATTTATCAGCTCAATTCTCGAGCAATGGGAAGCAGTACCACTGCAAACATACCCAAAGGGAAGTGAACATCCTGTACAATAAAGACACTACATAAACACATCTATGCATAAGGAACTTACATTTATAGGACTCGGGCGAATGGGAGCAGCAATGGCGGCAAACCTTGTTGAACAGGGATATACCATCCATGGTTTTGATGTAAATAAGGATGCCAGAATTGCTGCAGCTGCAACAGGGGTAACCATTCACGAGTCACTTGAAGCAGCCGTAGGAGCTCTTGATGCACCTCGAACCGTCTGGCTCATGCTTCCTGCCCAGTTTGTAGATGCGACACTCGCACAACTACGACCTCTACTGTCACGCGATGACACCATTATCGATGGTGGGAATAGTTTCTTTAAGGACACGATCCATCGTCAAAACGACCTTGCGGGGGACTTGATCCATTATATTGACTGTGGAACCTCTGGGGGAGTTAGCGGCGCACGTAATGGAGCGTCACTAATGGTCGGTGGTGAAAAAAAGATAGTAGAACGCCATAAGCATATCTTTACTGCACTTGCTACAGAGAACGGATACGGACATGTTGGAGGCTCCGGGGCAGGGCACTTTGTAAAAATGGTACACAATGGTATTGAGTACGGAATGATGGGGGCTATCGCTGAGGGTATTAACGTACTGCACCATCACAAGGAAGGCCTCGAGCTGGATATCAACGAGACACTCAAACCCTACCAACACGGGAGTATTATTGAGAGTAATTTGATGAACTGGATCTCTGATGCATATCATCTTGATGGGTATCTTGAGAAAATTGCTGGGGAAGTACCACTTGGAGAAACGGAGATGGAGATGGAGTACTTAATCGAACACGAAGATGTTCGTATCCTTGACGCAGCGGTACTACAGCGTAAACTGACACGACTCAAACCATCGTTTATCGGAACACTTATTTCTGCAATGCGTAATCAGTTTGGTGGCCACAAAATTTTAGACAAGGACACTAACGCTACGAAATAACAATATGTCTATAACAAACATGCTCGACACAATGAAAGAAACTGCAGCAGCACTATCGCTGGAGTTAGAGACACATAAAAACAGTGACGTACTACTATTACTTGCGGGCGGATCAGCACTTGATGTGCTTGAGTATGTAGATGCAAGCACAATCAATGAATACACAACCATCATGATGATGGATGAACGCTTCTCGACAAGTCCTGAGGAGAACAACTATCTACAGATGGGTAGCAGCTCCTTTTTTACAAACATTACCAAGAACGGAGCTTACACAATCCCTACGGTACCTGAGGCAGGAGAAGATCTTGTTTCGTTTGCTGACATCATAAACAACACGTTGCATACGTACCTTTCAGAACATCCTGAAGCGAAGGTTGTGGCGTTGTTTGGCATTGGGGCTGATGGCCACACTGCAGGGATTTTCCCAATGAACAATCAGCTTTTTGTAGATACGTACGGACAGGGTGAACTCTATGTACCAGTAACCAATGCACCAGTACCATTTATACAACGTTCAAGTATTACGCCAAAGTTCATCATGCAACACATTGATACTTCATTTGTATATGCAGTCGGGGAAGAGAAAGCACCGATCCTTACGACCATGCACAACCCGTACGAACTACATGAGCTACCTGCATACCTCCACACACAAATAGAATCGAAGCTTTTTACTGACACTCCCATGCAACGAGATGAAACAAGTGCGTAATACCAAATCATGACTTCAGTCCAAACCAAAAGACTTTTACTCATTGCAGGACTACTTACGTTCAGTGTTTGTGTTTTTATGTTTACTGATATAGGTAATCAAATGGCATCAGTAATTACTGGTACCGACTCACGCGTCAGTCAATGTATTCAGGCACTTCCTGAATCAAAAAGAGACACTCCCTATGATTCAATTTCTACTCGGCTTAACACTGATTCACACAAAGACATTATTCTTAAAGCCTCAGGAGAAGCATACTGTGGCTCAGCAGGATGTGCGTATGAACTTTGTGTTGTAAAAAATTCTGTTGTTACAAATATTCCATTTGGCTACGCAGCGGAAGAACTTCAGGTAAGCAACACGCTTACCAACGGCATGTACGACATCCAACTACTGGGGAAGAGCAACACAAACTTCCAATGGGACGGTACCCACTACGCAGTTGGTTTACAGAAATAATTACGTATTAACAAAGGGTCGCACAATAATTAACTGTGGGGAAGTGTAGTCGGTTGGGAAGGTAGAGAAAAGACTCCTTACGGGAGTTTTTTTAGGTACTAAACCATGCACAGATAATCCCTACAGCGCTCGAGTAATAAAAAACAGGTACTTGGGTACCAGTAGAAATTTTGAGAAAAAATAATTTTATAAATTTCTGAAATTATTTTATAAAATAATTTACATGATCCGATACTCATGTAGAAATCTTCAGGATGCTTAGAATCCATCACAAGAGCTCAAAATTGAGCCTAAAAGGCCGAATTATGGATATTCGTGGATTTGTATGGATTTACTTTAAAGTACGATTTTAGCTAGCTTAGTACCTCCCAAAAGGTTCTTAGAGGCTGCACAAGGACTCAAGTGGTAGTACTGCATGCACAAACGCGTATGCGCAGGCATATATACTCTTTAATTATCCACCATGGTTCGTTTTACATATATTGTGCGAACAAGTATTATATATACTATATGGCACTCAAACAAAGCAATATTCCAATCAAAGATCACATCCTCCCTTTCTTAGATTACTGTGAGATCGAAAAAGGACTTTCAAGTAACACACAGAGAAATTATGATCAGTACCTCAAGCTCTTTGTGCTCTGGCTGAAAGAAAACAAAAAGCTCAAAATGCTTCCGCATCAATTAACTGCTGAGGATGTTTGGGATTATCGACTTTTCTTAGCTCGAGGACACAAAACACATTCTGGTGAACCTTTAAGTAAGAAATCACAGAATTACTATCTCATTGCCTTGCGAGCACTTTTATCTTATCTCGCTGAACGTGATATTGAGTCACTCCCCTCCTCCAAGATCAAGCTTGCTAAGCAAAAAACTGATGAGACCATTTCTTTCCTTGAAGTACGTGACATTAACGTGATGCTTAAAATTCCGGACGTAAAAACTCCTGCAGGATTACGCGACAGAACCATCATGGAACTTCTCTTCTCTTCTGGATTGCGTATTGCCGAATTGGTGGCACTTAACGTTGATCAGATGTCTATGCTTAAAGACAACAGTGAAACCCGAACGTACGAGCTCTCCATTGTTGGTAAAGGTAAACACATCCGAACGATATTTATCTCGCCTCACGCTGCGGGGTGGATTCGAGGATACTTAGCGTCCAGACCAGATGTAGATAAACCCCTGTTCATAAATTTCCGTTCAAACAACGCTGAAACCAATCGTCTTACCCCACGCTCCATTCAAAAAATGATTGCACGCGCGGCGTTGATGGCTGGACTATCAAAAAAGGTAACACCTCACACACTGCGTCATACATACGCAACAGACTTGCTTGATGCAGGAGCGGATCTTCGTTCCGTGCAGGAGTTACTCGGACACAAAAACGTTGCGACAACCCAGATTTACACCCACGTCACCAATAAACGTCTGCGTGACATCCATGAAAAATTCCATGGTGAAAGTGGTAAAAAGTAGTCTCTCCAAAAAATAAAATGCTTTGTATAGAAACAGAGGCAAATATCTAACAAAAACCTCCACAAATTCTGTTTATAGACAGAATTTGTGGAGGTTTTATCTATTCTGAGCCAGGAGACTCCTAGCTCAACCTACCATAGTCTATGTAGCACACATGATACATAGACTATACTCCACCCTTAAGATACTCTGGTTTTCAGCCTAGAGAGA
>JBLHQB010000008.1:0-26498 GCA_047624725.1 Patiriisocius sp.
CCAGTATTTACTTTCGTACACACCATTGCCGTGGAATTTCATTATGTATGCAGTAGGGACCAGTGTGCTTTCGCTGGTGACTATTGAGCTAGGGAAATTCTTTTTCTACGAAGAGAAGTAGTAATTGACAAGTGTTTTTGTGCGAGCTACATTATGTTTAGAAAGTAACATTACCAGGGAGATTACAATGCCGCAGAGCACAGAACACGACTTTGTTATCACGATGCTGATATTGAGATCAACGCCAGGTGAGTCAACAATTGCTGATATATTCTCACGCAGAATAAGCGGTAGTGCCGAAGGTATGGCAAAAGCAGTCTTTATCGGGGTATTCAATAATTCAGAAGAAGCTGAAGCTGGTTACGAACTGACTGAAACTGGCACATGTGTCGATCTCTCAGTTCCTGGAATGACAGCAACAGAGCTACTTCCGGCAGAGAAAAAAGAGGAACCTTTTGTGCTAAAAGCAGTGCAGTGACAAATAGAGATTTTAAAACCCGGCATTGCTCGGGTTTTTTCTTTACCCACATAGTCGCTTTTTCATATCATGGTAAAATACCCAGACTATGGAAATAATTCAGATTGCAGTGCTCCTGCTCCTTGTCGCAGTGTTAGCGATATTGGTATACAACTCATTTTTTAAGAAAGAAGAAGAAAAGGGTGATGATAAAAGTATGTTGCTGATGCAGCAGCAGCTACAAGAACTTAACCGCACGATGCATGAACGAATGGGGGAAAGCAGTGCTCAGATGCAAAATAACGCACGAGTGCAGTTTAAGGAGAGTAAGGAACTCATTCAGGAGATAAATAGGGACGTGAATGCCCAAATTCAGTCCATACAAGAGAGTGTGGGTGCAAAGCTACTGAATGTACAGAAAAGCGTTTCTGAGGTGTCTGAGAGCTCTAAACAGGTGTTTACCGTAGCAGAGCAGCTACAAAGTTTGGAGAAAGTACTGAAGCATCAAAAACAGCGAGGAAATCTTGGAGAGGCGTCACTTTTGTTGGCACTTGAGAACATTCTGCCAGCTACTGGATACAAGCTACAATATCAATTTCCAGGCGGGGAAGCAGTAGATGCGGCGATCATTACCAAAGACGGATTGATTCCTGTTGATGCGAAGTTCTCACTTGATAACTACCGACGATTAGTAGAGGAGACAGATGATACCCGTCGTGATGAATTAGAGAAAGAGTTTAAAAATGACCTGAAGAAGAGAATTGATGAAACTGCAAAGTACATTCGTCCGAAAGATGGAACACTACCGTTTGCGTTTATGTATATTCCAGCTGAAGCGATCTATTACGACTTGCTTGTGAATGAAGTTGGATCAGTGAAGGTGAACACACGGTCACTCATCGACTACGCGTATAAAGACAAGAATGTGATCATCGTGTCACCTACGACATTTGCCGCGTACCTCCAGTCAGTACTCTATGGATTCCGTGCGTTTAAGGTTGAGGAGTCTGCAAAGGAGATTCAGAAGAATGTAGAGAAGCTCACACGGCACCTCGCGGCCTACAACGAATACTTCGAGAAGCTCGGGAATACACTGGGGACGACAGTCAATCACTACAACGCTGCCCAGAAGGAGCTCGGGAAGATTGATAAGGATGTGACCAAGATTTCGGGAGATAGTATCGGAGTAGAGAAGATGGAGTTAGATAAGCCAGCACAGCTAGAAGAATAGAATTAAAGCTACGATTCCCAGGAATCGTAGCTTTTTTTGTAGGCACAGCTTTATTTTTTCTTTACACCAAGCTTGCGTCTGCGTTTATGCTTGCGCAGCGCATTCTTGCTTTTGAAGGTGTTTGTCCCACTTCTTTTTCCGACATGTACGTTATGAGCCAAATTTGTCTCCCTGTTTGACTTTGGTTTATTTTCTAACTGGCGCAAATATACGTTATGCATTTGGGTTGTGCAACTGTAACAGGTAGAAGGACAATAAAAACCCCATCCCCAAAGGACGAGGTTTTGTTTTTTATTTTGTACTTTCACGTGCTCCCATAGGTAGGTCTACAGCAACATTGTTGTAACGATTCCAGAGCATATTTTTTGCAAGCTCGGAACTTAAGCGAGTGATCATGTGATCGCTTGGGCGTATTGCTGGTTTGTAGATTTCAGGGGCTTCTTCAGTGCTAACTTCAGATAAATGTGTCTGCCGAGTAAATGCAATATTTATCAGCTGCAGGTGTGTTTCAGAAGATTTTATTACTAATGTCAGCCGACTTCCATCCTCATTAAACCATTTATCAGGTAGAAGAAATTTAGGACCAATCCAGCGATGGTCCTCAAAGGTGAGTATTACTCTCGTTCGGTCCATATTGTCTCCTGTTGTGTATGTGCTTATGGCGCTTGTCTACACCAAACCTACAATACCTTCTTGCATTATGCAACAATATCTAGTACTATATCGCGCATTATGACAACAGAAGCAGTAAAAACAGAAGACTTCGCAGTAATCGAAACTGGCGGTAAACAATACATTGTTTCTGTAGGTGACGTTCTTGATGTGGAGCTTCTCGGTGAGCACGAAGAAGGCGCTAAAATTGAGTTTGATACAGTGCTCATGAACAGTGCTGCAGTTGGAACACCACACGTACAAGGTGCAAAAGTAACAGCATCATACGTTGGTCTACAAAAAGCTAAGAAGATCTCTATCCTACGATACAAAGCTAAGAGTAACCGAGATCGAAAGATTGGTCATCGACAGAAATACTCACGAGTGCGAATCGAAAAGATTTAATCCAAAATCACCTCATCTACTTCGTCATCCTTCGCAAAATTATTCTCACCGTACCACCACGTACGACTCGAACAATTTTCCTCAGATGACTCGTAGCTAAGGCAATTTTGAATCAAATTAACATGTTAGCAAAAAAACTCCCGAAAGGGAGTTTTTTGTTTGCTCTGGATTGCTTCGACATGTCTCGCAAAGACGAAAGGAAAGACGGGGCGGGGACAAAGTTCCTGTCCCGTCTTTGCGAGCGTAAGCGCGGCAATCCAGTGTCTACGTCTTACGAACGATTGCGTAATGCATTCTTGATCGTCTCAGGGTCTGCGTACTCCAACTCACTTCCTGTAGAAAGGCCTCGGCCAAGCTGGGTGATGGTCAGACTGTGTTCCGCGATCTTTTCCTTCAGTAGTGCTTCTACATACCTCCCCGTATTTTCTCCGTCGGGATTCACTGAGAACCCAAGAATGATTTCTTTGAGATCCTCGGTAAGTTGTGCGTCGATTGATGACTTTAGTGCACCTCCGCGTAGCTTGTTTGATTCTGCAGACTCTAAGAGGGGAATGGTGCCGCCAAGTACAAAGTACAGGCCGTCGTAGATTCCAGAACGTTCGATTGATTGCACGTCAGTGTCTCGCTCGACGACCATTAGCTTTGATCGATCGCGGTTCCCGTCGGTGCAGATTGAGCAGATTTGACCTGATCCGCCATTGTTTGAAAAGAATCGGTGGCAACGTGAACATTCGATTACTGAGGATTGTAGGTTCTTTAAAAGATCAGATATTTCCGCAACGTCGGTATCAGGCAGGGTAAGAATATGAAAAGCAAAACGCCGAGCTTGGCGTCCACCGATACCAGGGAAACGTTCGAAGTGTTTGATTATTTTGTCGAGGTTTGTCATTTTGGTGTTTTGTGAAATTTGAGAGTTTCCTGTTCTAGGTTCGGATGGTTACATTAGAGCAAGATGATTATTGAGAGTCATTAGGTCCAGCGATTTTCTCAAGGGGAGAAAAAATCGGGACATCAATTCGCAATAGTCGTTACACTCCTTTGCTCATTAGAAGTCGTCATCAGCTGCAGTCGCATGTTGCATTGCATTGCTGGCGTGGTTTGTGTCTAGGTTCAAGAACCGTACGTGTTCTCCGTCGAAGTAGAGCTCAGCGGAACCTACTGCACCGTTACGGTGCTTTTCAACCATGATCTCAGCAATGTTCGGCCGATCAGATTCTTTGTCTATCTTATCCTCACGGTGGATGAACATCACCACGTCCGCATCCTGCTCAATAGATCCTGAGTCACGAAGGTCGGACAGTCGCGGCTTTCCTCCACGTTGCTCAACTGCACGTGATAGCTGCGAGAGTGCCAACACTGGCACATCAAGCTCACGAGCAAGGAGCTTCAGTGCACGCGAGATCTCAGTAACCTGCTGGGTCATTGAGTCACTTGATTTGGCGCTTGTCGGGTTCATGAGCTGCAATTAGTCCACAATAAGGAGGTCCAGACCATGCTCGTTCTTCAGTCGACGTGCAGCAGAACGCATCTTAAGAATGTTCGTACCCGGCTGATCATCAATATGGATCTGCGCGTCAGAAAGCTTTGCCATTGATGCCTGCACGGCCTCAAACTCAGCATCGGTACTGAGTTTACCGGTGCGCAATTTCCACGAGTCTACTCCTGAGTCAGCAACAAGTAGACGGTCAACGAGCTGTTGGTCACTCATCTCCAAAGAAAAGATTCCTACTGAGTGTCCATATTGCAGCGCTGCGTTACGCGCAATGTCTAAGGCAAAAGTTGTCTTACCCATAGAAGGTCGTGCAGCAAGAATGATGAGGTCAGACTTTTGGAAGCCTGCCAGAACATTGTCTAGCGCATGGAAGCCACTGGGTACACCACGTACTTCATCTTGGTTTGCGCTGAGATATTCAAATCGTTCCCATGCTTCAGTAAGTGAGTTACCGATTGTTTTAAATTTTCCTGTAGACGTGGCGTTTGTTACCCCGTACACTTTCTTTTCCGCCTGGTCGAGTGTCTCGTCGAGATTCTCAGGGTCTGCATAACTCATTTCAGCAATCTCCTCTGCTGCATGAATAAGTCCACGAAGAATCGCTTTGTTTTGTACGAGCTCCATGTAGTACGAAGCATTACCTGCAGCTGGTACGGTGTCCACCAATTCGTTGATGTATGTCGCGCCACCTACACGATCAAGCTGACCTTCAGACTTCAGACGCGTGGTAACTGAAAGAAGGTCGATAGGGTCTCCCTTGGTAAAGATAGTGATGATCGCTTGGAAGATCTGGCTGTGCTTATCAGCGTAGAAACTTTCAGGGTAGATGTTTACTGACACATCATGCATTACTTCAGGTTTAAGCATGATCGCACCAATAAGCGCTTTTTCAGCTTCGATGTTGTGAGGGGGCGTTCGCAGGCTCTTTGACAATGGGGGTGATGAATTAGCCATAAATGTATTATAAAGGTATTTTACCATGTATTTCAGAATCGACTATTTGTGGATTTTGGGGAGAATCTGTGTATAGTTTACTGAGAATAGAATCTAAAGTAGAAAGGATATATTGCTATGGAGCAAACGTTTATAGATACAGGTGTAGGCCTTCTCATTCTGCTGGCACTTTGCGTGAGTATAGGTCTCTTGAGCTTACTTCTCTACAAGATAAAAAACGTTGTAGAAGCAAAACGAAAACCCAAAGGGGAGTATGGCTGGTGGTCATTCTAAAAGAAGAAAGGCGGACCAATCAGGTCCGCTTTTTCCTTTGCTTGTGATGTAAATACTACGGTTAACCGTAGTATTTTGACGTTACTATAAAACAAAATGATTCGATTAATCGAATCATTTTGTTTTCATTATTATTGCTTTGTTACCTTAGGTCCATCTGAGGAATCCTCAAGCGTGTAACCTGCAAGGATGATTGCGTCGCGTAGTCGGTCTGCTTCTGTCCAGTTGCGGGCGATTCTTGCTGCCTCACGTTGATCGATGAGCTCCATGATGTTTTGTGGGAGGGAAGTGAGCGCTACGTGTCCGAGGGACCTACGTCCTTCTTCAGGATCGTCAGAGAGTCCAAGTCCAAGTACCGCATCACATTCAAGAATCAGTGCCTTGCGTTCCCCTGGAGTTAGTTCAGTGTCTTTACTGATGTCGTGCATCATAGCGATGACTTTTGGTGTATCCAGATCATTGTTGATCGCGGTCACTATCTCTAGTTGCTTTCCTTCAACAATTTTCCCGCGTTCGTCGGCCCACTCTTCAAACACCAGACGCTTGAGCCGCGTGAGTCCTTGCTTAGCGGCATCGAGTGCTTCAAAACTGAAATTCACCTGTGAACGGTAGTGACTTTGTAGAAGCCAGTAGCGGTAGTCTGCTCCGGTGTATCCTTTTTCAATCAGATCGGTGAGAATGATTCCATTTCCTTCAGATTTTGCGATTTTTTCATCCTGTATCTGGATATGCTCACTGTGCATCCAGTATTTTGAGAATTGCTTTCCTGTAGCGCTCTCGCACTGCGCAATCTCACCGTTGTGGTGGGTAGGCATGTTGTCTACACCTCCAGTATGGATATCAATCTGCTTACCAAGAGTCGCAAACGCCATAGCTGAACACTCAATGTGCCATCCAGGGAATCCTTTGCCCCAAGAGCTGTCCCAACCGAGGTCACCATTTTTCCATACCGCGAAGTCTGCAGGGTGCTTCTTTTCAGAATTTTCTTCAACACGGGCACCACTGCGTAACTCATCTACATTAATTTTCCCAAGACGTCCGTAGGTGGGGAACTTTGAGATGTCAAAATACACACCATCAGAGGTGGTATATGTGTAGCCTTTTTCTTCTAGCGTCTGGATGAGTTTGATTTGTTCGGTGACGTATTCACTTGCGCGTGCGTATTGCGTTGGTGCTAGTGCATTAAGAGAATCCATGTCTTGCTCAAATGCTTCGATAAACTTATCGGAAAGTAGTCGCATTGATTCGAGTGACACTTCCATGTTTTCCCGTTTCAGACCTTTCATCATTTTGTCTTCACCAGTGTCGCCGTCAGATACGAGGTGGCCGAAGTCCGTGTAGTTGATGGTGTGGTTTACGTTGTATCCGTTGTATAAGAGCGTTCTCTTGAGCGTGTCTGCGAAGACGTACGCTCGAAGATTCCCGATGTGTGCGTAGTCGTAGACCGTAGGTCCGCATGAGTACAAACGCACTTCTTTTTTAGAAAGTGGTTCGAAGGTTTCAGCTTCTCGTGATTCACTATTAAAAAGAGTGACCGCAGGGAACAACGGTGTTGCTGTGTCAGTTGTAGTAAAGAGTTTAAACATTAGGGTTAGTGTAGCAGATGAAGAGAGCAGGGCAATGAACGCATATTTATTTTTTGTATTATCTCTAGATTGATCTAATCTAGATAATAGAAACACAAGAGGATCTGTTGTTATGAAATCACTTACATTTATTACAGGTAACGAAAGCAAGGCTAGACAACTTAGTGTCTATTTAGACCGCTCTGTTGATCACCTAAAGCTTGATATACCAGAAATTCAGTCCCTGAACCTGGAAGAGGTTGCTACAGAAAAAGCTAAAACTGCCTATGCGATTCTCGGTACTCCAGTTATGGTCGAGGACACTGCGTTGACCTTTAATTCGCTTAATCATCTTCCCGGGATACTCATCAAATGGTTTCTTCAGTCGATAGGTAATGAAGGTCTTGTGAAAATAATCACGGGATACAGTAATCGTGAAGCTCTCGCAGAGACTTGCTTCGCTCTTTGTGATGAGAACGGCGTACAGTTGTTTAAGGAGGCTCGCAAGGGAAGTATCGCAGAAGTCCCTAGAGGGAAACGTGTGTTTGGCTTTGATCCTATATTCACACCAGAGGGTTCAGATCGCACGTGGGCATAGATGGAGTTCGAAGAACAGCGCAAGACTTCAATGCGCCGCCTGGCTGTAGAGAAGGTATAGCTGTATCTTGAAGAAAACTACTAATAAAAAAGTCGTCCAAACTGGACGACTTTTTCTGTCTCATTAGATTAAATCCAGCGCTTATATTTAAATAAGGCAAAGAACGCGATTGAAACGATCACCATAATGCTGAGAATAATCCAGAAGTCACCTTCGTTACCGACAATTGGTGTGGTCTCGGTGTTCATTCCAAACATCGAGGTGAATAGGGTAAGCGGGAAGGTGATGAATGCCAAGATGGTGAAGATCTTCATGGTTTCATTCTGCTTAGTTGAAAGCAACGCCATGTTGGTGTCACGAAGATCATCAAGTGTGCTTGAGAGTGCATACACCTGCCGATTAAGGTTTCGGTAGTGGTGTTCGAGTTCATCAACACGAGCTTCGTACTTTTTACCAAAAGAAAACCCGAGTGCACCGCGTAAACGTGAAAGTGCATTTTCATGTGCGGACAGTGTTTGCTTGAACGTAATAAGACGACGGCTCACACCTGAGATTTCAAATACCATTTCTCGTTCGTGCTCGTTAAAGATTTCTTCTTCCACATCTTTCATCTTAGTCTCAAGATAATCGAGTTTGAGATACATTGCGTCGTACAAGTAGTTAAGCATTGTTACCAGCAGTGCTGCAGGTTCGGTCACGGTCTTGTTCTTGAGCATGCATAATACCTCAAACTCCTTAGCGAATCGGTGCATTGATTCAATATCTTCAAATCGAATAGTTACCAGGTGCGTCTTAGTGGCAATGAATTTAATCTCGTGTGGGTGCTTGATATCGGTACGTCGGACAATAGGAAAATCGAGCGTGATTTTAAGTGCACCCTTTACATGGAACGTTTCGCTGTGTGGGATCATCACCGTTAAATCACTAGTGAACTCTGAGGGGATTCCTGCTTCAGCAGCGATCTCACGGATTTCGTCTGGAGTCGGATTAAGTACATCCAACCAGGTAAGTTTTTTTTGTGTATATCGCTGAATCATAGGAACATTTTCTATGCATATAGTTTAGCACGTTGTCTTTTTTGCGAAGTTATATATGTGTGTAATAATAGCTTCTATGAATGACAATACTGAATCGCACGTAGAGTCTAAGACGGCTCATACGCGAAGTTTCCTCGGAGTAGGACTTGCTTTGATTTTAGCAGCAGCAGCTTTCTTCTCAGGAATGCATATAGGAACAGGGGGTTCTGACACTGGACCACTTGAAGCGGGACTCTTCTCGATCTTTAATAAGACCCCTGTTGCAGATTCGGAAGCCGACCTTACTGAGTTCTGGCGTGTATGGCACTTACTTGATGAGAAATTTGTAGAATCAACCTCTACTGAACAAATTACTGCACAAGATCGTATCGAGGGAGCGATCTCTGGGTTAGTGAAGAGTTATGATGATCCATATACAGTATTTCTTCCACCAGTAGAAGCTACTGCGTTTGATGAGAATATCTCAGGTGAGTTTAGTGGGGTTGGAATGGAGGTTGGTATCCGTGATGAGGTGGTGACGGTTATTGCACCATTGCCAGATACTCCAGCGCAGAAGGCAGGTATTGTTGCAGCTGACATTATTGTGAAGATTGATGATGTTTCTACCGAAGGTATGGGTATTGATGACGCGGTGAAGCTGATTCGAGGAGAGAAGGGGACTGAGGTGATTCTTTCAGTGTACCGAGAGGGAGAGATTGAGCTACTTGATATTTCTGTTACCCGCGACAATATCACGATTCCAACAATCAATACTGAATTACGTGATGATGTATTCATTATCTCGCTATACAGCTTTAATGCCGTTGCTGACTCTAGAATGCAAGAAGCACTACAGGAATACACCAAGAGTGGCACTAAGAAGCTTGTATTAGACTTACGTGGTAACCCAGGAGGCTTCCTGCGAAGCGCAGTATCAATCGCATCATTTTTTGTCCCTGCGGGAGAAGTGGTCGTACGTGAAGACTTTGGAGACGGTTCTGAAGAAGAGGTATATCGCTCACAAGGACGGTCCTTAGGTAAGTACGCGCCTGATGAGATGATCGTACTTATCGATGGAGGTTCAGCCTCAGCATCAGAGATCTTAGCGGGAGCACTCGCACAACACGATATTGCGACATTAATGGGGAAGACGACGTTTGGTAAGGGGTCAGTACAGGAGTTAGTTGATCTCCCAAACGGTTCGTCATTGAAGGTGACTATCGCTCGATGGTTCACTCCAGACGGGACATCAATCTCGTTTGAAGGACTTGCACCAGATATTGAAATCGACCGAACACCTCAGCAGGTGATTGCAGACGAGGATCCTCAGATTGAGGCAGCAGTTAAATGGCTTAACGGAGATAAGACTGTTGGACAAGAAATAGAAGAGGATGAAGACCTGATCTCTCAGTAGATAAAGAAAAAACGCACCAGAGTGGTGTGTTTTTTTGTACATTGCTCATTGTGGCGTGTTGTATCTCCAGAGTGTTGGAGAATAAGGATGTTCCGTCCGTATTCCATCTTCAGGAGATAATGCACCCAGTGTGGCAACACCGTACCTTCCCTTATGTTTGAATTGAAACATGCTCCAATGTTGTGGAGTTGTCGCCAGTTCATCAATGAAATCAATGTCTGTAGCGCCTGGATGAATTGCTTTGATGCCAAGATTTGCAACCCTGAGGTTATTTTTAGCAACTTGTGGAATCGGTCTTGTCATTTCCAGTCTCCTTAAAGTTCTCTGTTTCTGTTTCCACCATATCATAATAAAAGACGGCACCCAAGGATGCCGTCGTTTTTTTTTTGTGTTTATACTGGACGAAGCCAGCAGTATGATCCGCCGTGCTCGTTAAAGCTGATGGTGATGAGGTAGGACAATCCGCTAGCAATATAGCTGAAACTCTTGCCCCAACTCAGTTCCGTAGCAGGTTTGATGTTGTGAGCATCGACGTTATGGCCCTTGATGAGGTCAGTGACTTTATCTGCCATTAGTTTCTCCCTTTTGAGTAATTTGGTTTTTATGCAACAAGAACGTAAGACGTCAAATATAGCACACATCCTATAGAAGTAAATCGCTTTAAATGCTATAGTACGTCACGAATTTAGACATAAAAAAGTTAAACATGAAAGTAATTCTGCTACAGGATGTTGCTAAAATTGGACGACGATTTGATATCGTTGAAGTACCAAGTGGCTACGGACTAAACAAACTGATCCCACAAGGGATGGCGAAGCAAGCATCACCAGAAAACATCAAGGCAATCAACGCACAATCAGCAAAAACAGAAGCTGATCGAGCTGCAATTGACGCGACGTTTACCGAAGCACTTGCTGCAATTAAAGAAACAGCACTAGAGATCGCCGTTGAAGCAAACGAAGAAGGACGAATGTTCCAGGCACTAAAGACAGATGAGATTCTTGCTGCAATTAAAACAGCAACAGGAAAGGAACTACTTACTTCACAGCTTGTTATCAAGACACCCATTAAAGAAGTAGGGGAACACACACTTGAGTTTGTATCAGGAGAGATTCAAACATCAGCAAAAGTATCAGTAGTGGCTAAATAATCATCTTATGGCAGATATCAAACAAATTGTATTGGTACTCATTGGATGTGCCGTATTGATCGCAGGACTCTTGTATCTTACAACCCGTGAGACACAGGCTCCACAGTTACTTCTCAATGATGATGGCTCAGTTATTGAACTAGAGGCACCGTTATCACCAGAGGCAATTGCTGAAAATGAACAGCTAGCTATAAAAAACACTATGAACCCAGTAGCAGTATTTACAACGAGTAAGGGAGTATTTGAACTTGAGCTTTACGCTGATCAGATGCCTATTACTACAGGAAACTTTATGACGCTTATTGGAGAAGGATTCTACGATGGAATGAAGTTTCACCGAATCATCGACGGATTTATGATCCAAGGTGGAGATCCTAACTCTAAGGGAGACGACAGTTCTATCTATGGAACTGGCGGACCAGGGTTTACTATCCAAGATGAGTTTGTAGAAGGTGAACTTCTGACAAACACACGAGGATCTATCTCAATGGCTAACACAGGACAACCAAACTCAGGAGGAAGTCAATTCTTCATCAACACGGTTGATAACCTAGCGTTAGACTTCGACAAGCAACCATTCACCTCAAAACATCCAGTATTTGGACGAATTGTGTCAGGAATGGATATCATCGACATCGTGTCTTCAGTTGAAACAGGGCCACGAGATCTACCGGTTGAACCAGTAGTTATCGAGTCAGTGACGATTAAAGCAGAAGGATAGGTACAGAAGTATATATAAAAACCGTACATCCTAGGATGTACGGTTTTTATATTGCCTGAATATGAGCACGTAATAGAAAAAACACCCGAAGGTGTTTTTAATGGAGTTGCCTATGCAGTTACAACGTCAACAGCTTTCTTGACCTTTGTGTGGCCGCTAAAGCTTGTCTTTCGCATACTTCGGAAAGAAACTTTCCCTGGGCATGCTGCGAAAAGAGTATGATCTTTTCCGATTTTAACGTTCTTTCCTGCTTCGATCTTAGTACCACGTTGTCGCACGATGATCTGGCCGGTCTTTACAGACTGCCCATCAGCGCTTTTGACACCGAGATATTTTGGCTGCGAATCACGCAGGTTTTTGGCTGTTCCGCCGGCTTTCTTAGTTGACATACAATATAGGTATAATCGAATTAATAACGGGAGTGAGTATACAAGATATAGCCCAAAAACTCAAGCCCTTAACATGCATAAAGCAGTATCGAACAAATTGAGCCAGGAGATTCCTAGCTCGCAATTGTGAGCTAGGAGTCTCCTGGCTCAATTTCTGTCCTGTAACCTGACGAACATAATCTGTGCAAGGTGAACCCTGCACAGATTCCTTTATATTTTCTTTACCTGTCATTTTCTATACTGTACGCATGGATACTCAAGAATGGCTTAAAAGCATCATTGCAGAAGATGTGTATTTCTATACCGCGCTCTTGGTGCTCGTGGGAGTCCTTTCCTTTGGTCTGGGAAGGCTTTCAGTGGAAGATGCTCTGGGTACTAAGAATGAGGCTTCTGTGGTGCTTGTGCAGAGAACTGCAGAGAGTCCTTTAGAGGTTGCAACGTCGAGTGATGAGACCAAGAAACTAGTCGGCTCAAAGAATGGTACAAAGTATCACTTGTTGTGGTGTTCAGGTGCGCAACGGATCAATGAAGAGAATAAGGTATTCTTTGAGTCGGAAGGGCAGGCACAAGTAATGGGATATACAGCTGCAGCGAACTGCGAGTTTTAAATAAAAAGATACCCGTCTCAGATTAAGATCCTTGAAGAAGCCTATCGGCACCTGTGTCCCCGTAGTTGTGGCCACCCGATATGTTTGCTGTTACCTCACGGATTAACGTATCTTCTGGTTTTTACCTAGGCCCTCTCTGAGCTTTTAACAATGTAAGCGTAGTAGTCAGCCTGTGTAGAAAAGTTTCTCATTTGGTCTCTCCAAGTAATGGTGAATATTCTTTTTTTTATTAAAACATACTATTATTGATATATAAATAAATTACGTCTAACTTGGGATTAATTACCATTGCACCGGAGTATAGTTATAGTTTTCTAGATACGCATTTATTTTATTAAAATGATCACATCCAAAGAACCCTCGATATGAAGATAGTGGGGAAGGATGCGGTGCGGGGAGGACTAAATGTTTCGATTCATCAATAAGGAGACTCTTTTTCTGCGCAAACGCACCCCAGAGCAAAAAGACAACATGTTCTTGTTCCTCTGAAATTTTAGTGATGACTGTATCAGTAAATTGTTCCCATCCTAAACCTTGATGCGATCCTGGTTTGCCTTCCTCTACAGTTAGTGTGCTGTTGAGTAGGAGCACCCCTTGATCTGCCCAGCGTTCAAGATTTCCTGATTGAGGGATGAGTGAAGTGTCAGCTTTGTGTACCTCTTTAAATATATTCTGCAGTGAGGGTGGAGCTTTGATGGCGTCAGGTACTGAGAACGAAAGCCCATGTGCTTGTCCCTTGCCATGGTACGGATCTTGTCCGAGGATGACGACTTTTACGTCAGTAAAGGCACAGCGGTTGAACGCGTTAAAAATAAGCTCTTGGGGAGGGAAGATTGGTGTGTCTGATTTGTAAGCTTTGCCTACCGCGCTTGAGAGCACTTGAAAATACTCTTTACTAAACTCATCAGTAAGAGCGTCTTTCCAGGAGGCTTCAATTGGGGCAGTCATGTGGGTATTGTATCAAAAAGTCCGTGATACCATAGATGTATGTTAATTGTAGATATCGAAGCGTCAGGGGTTAATTATCAGAAGCATTCTATTGTATCTATAGGTGCAGTTGATTTTAATAATCCGAACAATCGTTTTTATGAAGAGTGTAAGATCTGGGAAGGGGCGCATGTGATGGATGGTGCGCTTGAGGTAAATGGCTTTACTGAAGCTGAGATTACTGACTCGAAGAAACAAACCGAAGCAGAGATTACTGCAAAATTCCTCGAATGGTCAAAACAGTTTATTGACCGGACACTAACGGGACAGAATATCTCTTTTGATCGTGATTTCTTACGTGCTGCTGCTGGCCGAGCACACCTTAATTGGGATCTTGCATATCGAACAATCGATACACACTCGCTGTGTTGGATGCATATTGTGAAGAGTGGGAAGACGCCACCAGTGGACCCAGTGCGTCATCGCTCAAACCTCGATTTAGACGCGGTTCTTAACTATTGTGGTATTCCTGAAGAACCACACCCACACAATGCGCTTACAGGAGCCCTGTGTCACGCTGAGGTGACTTCACGGCTGCTCTATGGACAGAAGCTACTGCCTGAGTTTGAGAAATACAAAATTCCGTTTTAGAAGAAGGCTATGACAATCATCACAAAGATGAGGAAGAATCCTGCGGTAAGAACTGCGCCTGCTGCCATGTCTTTTGAGCGACCAATTTTTTGATGTAGATCTGGATGCATGTGATCGAGGGCTTCTTCAAGTGCTGAGTTTTGAATTTCCGTAATAAGAATAAGTATCCATGCTAATGCAAGGAACATAAGTTCTGTTTGGTTTGGTGACATGAAGTAGGTGAAGACTCCAATTACTAGTGCACCACCGTATACCTGCCATGCATAGCTGAAGTCATTACGTAGTGCGAAGTATAATCCTGCAAATGCGTATTTAAATCTCCCTAAGTATCTTTTTATCATTGGTTTAGTGTACCAAACTGGGAGCAACTCACGTTTTACTTTTACACCCGTGATAAAATGTAGGCATATGGTACGTAAAATATTAGGAGGGAAAGCTGCAAAAGCTAAGAAGAAAGATTCAGTAGAGAACTGTCGTATTGTTACTGAGTTACTCGATACAAACGGAGACGCAATTGAGTCATGGCGTGTATTTAGAATTATGTCGGAGTTTGTAATGGGATTCGAGCTTTTGCGAAAGCAGGGGTTGGCGGTAAGTATTTATGGAAGTGCACGGACTAGTCCGGGTGACCCATACTACAAAGCTGCTGAAGCACTTGCAGCAAAACTTGCTAAGAAGAATTTTGCGGTAATTACTGGAGGAGGACCGGGGATTATGGAGGCGGGGAACGTAGGAGCGTTTAAGGTTGGTGGTCAGTCTGTAGGGTTGAACATCAAACTCCCATTTGAGCAGAAGCTCAACCCGTACACGACTGAGTCTCTTGATTTTGACTTCTTCTTCTCACGAAAGGTAATGCTCGCATTCGCGTCTGAAGCGTACATCTATTTCCCAGGAGGATTCGGAACTATGGACGAGCTATTTGAAATGCTCACACTCATCCAAACTAAGAAAATTGATAAGATCCCAATCGTATTATACGGAGCTGATTTCTGGGGACCTATGGTTTCTGTGTTTAAGAAGTCACTACTTAAGGAGTACAAGACAATCAGCAAGGAAGATCTTGATCTCTTCCAGGTGGTTGATTCTGTTGATGAGGCAGTTAAGTACATCGTGAAGGCGACTAACGGAAAGAAAGTTAAGCAGCTATAAGTATGGGAGTTCATCAAGATACGCTACGGGAGTTCACTATCGATTCGCTGCCGGATCTTGATGTTGTGGTGCTCGGAGCACTCGAGCTCTTTGCTGACGCGGAGTTGCCAAAGTTGGACTTCACACATATGAAGAAGCCTTTGGTTCTCGGGAGTGGTAATGCGTTCCTTACTGCACAAATTGTATTTGCAGACCAGTCAGCACACTTCGCAGATGAGTCATCGTATCCTGCGGTGCTTGCTAAGGAGAATGATATTGATGGTGCGGTTGTGTTTAGTGCTTCGGGAAGTAAGCATGCTATTGCTATGGTTACTGACCTGCAGGATAAGGGGCTTGAGGTGCACTTGGTTACCAATACTTCAGACTCGCCTGCGTCAGAGACGTTGAAGGATTACTGTGTGCACGTATTTCCAAAGAATCGTGAGCCATACACATACAACACCTCAACATACCTGAGCCCTATTCTTGGGAAGACTGGTGAATCTGCACAGGAGATTACTGATTTCATTATGAAAGAGGTGTCACCAAAGTTGCTGCGTAACTTCGCAGACTACAGTGCATACACGATCTTGATTCCATCACGCTTTGAGTTTGCGCGCGCAATGCTACGAACGAAGTTCGATGAGCTCTTTGGACCGAAGATTACCGGACGAGTATTTACTGATGAAGAAGTGAAGCATGCGAAGACGGTAGTTCCTTCAGGTGATGAGCTATTCATAAGCTTCGGCGTAGAGAACGAGTATTACGGACTCCCGAAGAACCGATTGCAGATACCGTTGCCTGAGGGTGTTGATTACGGAGCATTCATCGCGGTGAGTTACTTTGTGGTAGGGAAGATCCAGGCTGCATACCCACCATACTTCAAGCAGTCAATTGAGGAGTACGTGAAGACTGCTTCAAAAATATTCGATCAAGACTTAAAGCCAATCGTGGAATAGATCAAAAACCTAATTATTATTCTGATACAATAAGCACACTATGAGTTACGTTCTTTTCGACATTGGAGGCACTAAAACACGCGTTGCGGTTTCACAGGATCTCCAGACATACGGTGAAGTGATTAAATTTAATACACCTAAAGATTTTGAAGCAGGTGTAGAGGAAATTGTTGCTGCGGCACAAAAGCTTTCTGACGGGAAGATCCGCGGAATCGCTGGAGGTATCCGTGGAATCCTCAATGAAGAGAAAACTGAGACGGTCAGTGACCCAGGAAAGACACTCAATGATTGGGTAGAGAAACCTCTGGCGGAAACACTTACGAAAAAACTTGGTGCCGTGACATATCTTGAGAATGACGCGGCTGTTGTAGGTATGGGTGAGGCGGTCTTTGGAGCTGGAAAGGGTCACGAGATTGTGGCATATCACACAGTGAGTACTGGTGTGGGTGGTGCGAAGATTGAGAATGGAATGGTTGATGATTACCGACAGGGCTTCGAGCCAGGGCACCAGATCCTTGATATTGATCACACTATCCTTGGAGAAGACGTTGAACCAACACTTGAGAACTTAGTTTCAGGAACAGCGCTTGAGAAACGAATGGGAGTGAAGCCATACGACATTCCACAAAGCGACGCTATCTGGGATCAACTTGCGTTGTATCTCGCACATGGACTGCGTAATTCAATTTTATACTGGTCACCAGATGCTATCGTATTAGGTGGTTCAATGATTGTAGGAGACCCTCGAATTTTACTCGACGACATCGTAAAGCACACCAATGAGGTACTAGGGGACGTGATGGAGTGCCCGTTGATTTTGGATGCGACACTAGCCGACGAAGGAGGGTTATACGGAGCAATGGCACTCCTAAGCCAGAAGGTCTAAAACTACGCAATCTGCGGCGTTGAGCTGCGAAAAAAGAGCCTTACCGTACGCAAGTACGGCGCGGTTCTTTTTTCTTGCTCGCCTTGCATCTCACGCAGTTTTAGACCTTCTGTTTTGCAAAAGGGAGACAGGGGATGATTTCTCCTTGAGTGAACCCTAGCACTTGTTGATATCAATTGTAATTAGTTGTACTGTTTAAGTATAAATGGGATCTTTAAGGAGGTTGAAATGATTACTTTTTGGGTGCGTGCAACATTTTCCAGCGATGATGCTGCTAATTTGCGTGAATCTATCATCTATAAGGAGTTTGCTCACCCTGTGATTCCCTCTGTAGGACAGTGGATTGATCTAGGGGAAGGCACAGCTGCTTATGATCCAGTGGTTGATGTCTGGCATCGCTTAGGGCATGAGTCACAAAACTCCAAAATTATAGTTGATGTTTTTCTTGCTGAATATGAAATTGAAAATTTCATTAATTTGGGTGAAGGATGGGTTCTACAAATACCTTGAAGCTGATATGCTTTGACTAATATAAATAACAACCCGGCGTACCTTTGCTGGATTGCTTTGATTGCGATCTCGCAAAGACGAAGGGAGGAAAGTATCGGTCTTTGCGAAGCTTTGCTGAAGCAATCCAGAGCCTTCCACATTTTTGCTAAAAAATGTGCGTATTGTATACTAACAACTAATTACTAAGTAACTAAAAACTAGCATATGTTGTGGTTAATTCTGGGGATTGTCGTTGTTATCCTTTCGTTCCTACGAGAGGTTAAGCAGTATGAACGTGGAGTGGTGCTTACTATGGGGAAGTATACGGGGACTCGAGGTCCTGGATGGAGTGTGATTGTGCCTGTGTTTCAGCACATGAAGAAGGTGGATATGCGGGTTAAGGCGGTGGATGTGCCTGATCAGAAGGTGATTACTAAAGACAATGTGTCTGCGAGTATTAACGCGGTTATCTACTACAAGGTGTCGGATGCGGCGAAAGCGACACTTGAGGTGGAGAACTTCTTCCATGCGGTGTCACAACTTGCGCAGACGACTATGCGTAACATTGTGGGTGGCGCAGAGCTTGATGAAGTGCTCTCGCAACGTGATGAGCTTTCTGCACGTATCCAGAGTATTATCGATAAAGAGACTGATGAGTGGGGGATTACGGTAGAAAACGTGGAGCTTAAGGACTTCTTCCTTCCTGAAGACATGGAGCGAACTATCGGGAAGCAGGCAGAAGCAGAGCGTGAACGACGATCAGTAATCATTAAGGCTGAAGGGGAAGTGGCTGCTGCTGAGAATATGGCAAAGGCTGCAACAATGCTTTCAAATGCACCAGGAGCTCTTCACTTACGTACATTGCAGTCGCTTAACGATCTCTCTTCAGATCAGTCGAATACTGTAGTGTTTGCAGTTCCTCTTGAGATTTTACGTGCAGTAGAATCTGCAACGACGATGATGGATTCGATGAGCACCACTTCTAAATAGTATTTTGCAATAGAAAAAGCGGACCAATGGTCCGCTTTTTTTTGTTTAAGAGGCTGAAGCTTCTTTTTGTCGATGAGCTTCCAACGCTGTAACTGTACTTGGTTTGTTTTCTGGAATTGTTAGTTCAACATCCATGTTTGCTATTATTCGTACAGCACCCTCTTTGGAGAGGGTTAAAGATCCGTGTCGCTCAATGAAAGTTCCTTTGTAGTATCCGCCATTCCTTGAGTATTCAAAGGTGCCACCTTGAAGTGTTGGATGGGAACCTGTAATCCCAAAAACTGAAATAATGATCATTTTGTTCAGATCACCATGACTAAGTTTTAAATTAGTTTTTACATAAACCGACGTACAATCGTGATTGTGTGCTAAATACTGTGATTCGATACATGTTGCAGAAACATTTGAATCATACATAAGTGTTTCGCAAACCTTAATGGCATTAGCTGTTCCCGAGAATGAATATGTTGGTTTGTTCTTGCGTTCAGTCCAGCGTAAGGGTACTGCATTCACGGGAAATTTCCCACGTTCATTTGGATTAAATTCTGTAAAGTTCATTTTGAGATCTCCTTGATACAAGTCTATTTATATGTATATCATACTTCTTATAAAATAATAGACTGGGAAGTAAATAGTATAAATAACAATCATACTGACACAATATTAGAACTTGTCAAACCCTAAAGATGGACAAAAAACGGCTTTAATGAGCCGTTTTTTCATTGCAAGGAAACTATATACATTGACATAAGTCTTAAAACATGGTATAGTCTTATAAATCCGAGAAACATGCTATGATTCTCCGGTTGTCTCCTTCGGGAGATGTTTGTATTACCACTTTGGTATACAGAAGTGTTGTTGAGAAGCGTTGGTTGTGTGATCAGTTTGATCATACGGTCTACACTTATCTGGATATGCAAATCATAAGATGATCATATCGCCCTCACAACACTTTATTGCTAGATAAGACAATTGGCTTATTATATCCACTGTTATTGCAGCAATTATCGCTGTTACAGGAACTGTGTCAGTACAAGCTACTGATACCGCGTACGGAAATATCGCAACAATTGAAGAAGCGTCAACACAGGTTGTTACCATGTTGGATACTGAAGCTGTAGTACGAGAGTACTTTGCTGATATCCCGGTAATGATCCAGGTTGCGCGATGCGAGTCGACGTTTCGACACACATTAGCTGACGGTACAATCCTTCGTGGATTTGTTGATGATCGAGATACAGGCGTGATGCAGATTAACCTGGGTTACCATGGTGAAACTGCAGATCGAATGGGACTTGATATGGAAAACATCTACGATAACATGGCGTATGCCCGAGACCTCTATGAGCGATCAGGTACACAGCCGTGGAGTGCGTCAGCACCATGTTGGAGTCGGACGCTTGCATCTGTCTAACATTTACCTCTCCATCGTGTTGAGAGTATGAATGCTCGATATACACAACAAAGGTCGGAAACTTTGCTTCCGGCCTTTTGTGTATATGGCGTATTTTGGAATAAAAGTGCTATATACTGTAGATATGAAAAAAATAGCAATTGTAGGAAGCCTCTTTGCCTTGCCGATAATGGCCTCAGCGCAGTTTGGGGGAGTTGATACGTTCTTTACAAACATAAGTACTTTTATTAATTCAATCCTAATACCACTTATATTCGCTGTTGCGTTACTAGTATTTTTGTACGGGGTGTTTAAATACTTCATCCTTGGAGGGGGAAATGAATCCGCACGAGAAGAAGGAAAAAAACTTGTGATGTACTCAATAGTCGGCTTTGTGCTCATGGTTTCTATCTGGGGAATTGTGAATCTTCTAGCAGGAAACTTATTTCCTGATCAAACACCACCAAGTATCCCTGGTGGACCAGAAATTGGTGGATAACTAGCTCGATAATTTAATGACCTATATGAAACAAACATATACAGCTATTACAGCATACATCGCAGTTTTATTCCTACTGCCATTTGCTACATTTGCGCAAGAATATTTCGGAGAAGTAGATACATTCTTTATTAACATTGGAGGATTCATCGATAACATCCTGATCCCACTACTGTTCACACTGGCACTTCTAGTATTCCTGTTTGGGATGTTTAAGTACTTTATTCTTGGAGGAGGAAATGAGTCAGAAAGAGAAAAAGGGAAGCAATTGATCATGTATTCTCTGATCGGTTTCGTACTTATGGTTTCTATCTGGGGAATTGTGAATATTATTGCTGGAGGATTGTTTGGCACCGCAACGCCACCGACTATTCCTGGGACACCGACACTATAATGAGTGTTCAGTAGACATGTAAAAGCCGCGCAATTGCGCGGCTTTTACATGTCTTGATTGTAGTGTTATTCCTGCACTTGTGCTTCCGTTCGTTTTTCAGTGTGTCCCTTTCCTGAATGCGCAAACATGTAGAGGATTCCACCTAACAGTGCAAGGTTCTTCATGAAGTTCAGTTGCTGTCCGCCAGTGGGATCGTCTGCCCATAGGTGTGGTCCGTGAAAGAGTACGGTGACCAGTAGAGTGTAGAGAGCAAGCAACCCGAGTGCCTCCTTCATGTACTTACCGACAATCAGTGCACCACCAGCAAGCACAAGGAATATTCCAGCGTCCCATGCAAGGAATGTGCTCATAGGTAATCCTGTTGACGCGATGTACCCAGCAGTCCCTTCGATGTTAGTAAGTTTTCCAACGCCAGCAAGTAAGAAGAATGCTCCTACGAGAATACGGCCAGCAGGTGCTGCGTATTGGTTGAATGTTGTTAAGTTCATACGTGTTTAGTTATGTAATAAACGTGTGTATTTAGTATACTAGAGACATGAGTACAAAAACTTCTACAAAAACACAGTATTGGCTTCTCAAGAGTGAGCCAGATTGCTTTTCGATTGACGACCTGAAACGTAACAAGGTTGAACCTTGGGATGGGATTCGTAACTACCAAGTGCGTAATATGATCCGTGACGATATGCGTGTTGGTGATCAATGTTTCTTTTATCATTCACGCGCAAAGGAGATTGGGGTTGTGGGGCAGATGGAGATTGCAAGTAAAGCGTATCCAGATCCAACACAGTTTGATCCAAAGAGCGACCACCCAGATCCTAAGAGTAGAAAGGATGACCCGACCTGGCTTCTTGTTGATGTGAAGTTTGTACAGAAATTCCTGCGCATCATTACACTTAATGAATTAAAGATCGATCCAAAGCTCGAGGGAATGGCGGTAACGAAAAAGGGAAGTCGTCTTTCAATTACTCCTGTTTCAAAGAAGCACTTTGACTACGTGTTGAAGCTCGCGCAGAAGTAGTAGACCTTAGTAACACGAAGCTCAGTGATAGACGGTGCGCTATAATGAGAACTATATGGAACGAATTACTGTGGTACTTGGGAGACTTACGCGTCGCGGAACGCAACGTAAAGGGGGCTTCCTGCAGTTGTTTATCTCAAAGCGGCTGATTCAAGGCTTGGCCACTGCAATGATGGGGATGTTTGTCCCTATCTTTTTGTATGAAACTACTGGGCTTGAGTTCTGGATTGTGGGACTTTTCTATGCGGCAGTTTCTGTGGGGTACGCCTTGTTCCTGATCCCTGGGATGCGTATCACCAACAAACTTGGCTTCAGTAAGACACTTGCGCTTGGAGCAGTGTTCTCAGTGGTACAGTTCGTCATTCTGTATTTTGCAGATGAGATCAATATCTGGCATTTGCTTGGACCACTGGTGGTCGCGATGGTCGGTTTCCGCGTCTTTCACTGGGTTCCATATCACGTAGACTTCACAGCCTTCACAAAGGGCGGAGAGCGCGGGAGAGACGTATCACTGATGTTTGCCACCATTGCGTTTATGGGGATGCTGGGACCGATTTTAGCGGGATACATCGTGCAAAACAGCGGGTACGAAGTGCTATTCGCTATTGGAATTGTGTTGCTTACAGCGGCCGGAGTTTCATACCTTTTTGTGCCGGCAGTAGAAGAGCAGTTTACCTGGACGTACAAAGAAACCCTACAGCATCTCTTTTCGCCAGACTTTCGTAATGTACTGGTCGGTGAGATGGCCAACGGTGCTGAAGTGATTGTGAATCTGATTGCATGGCCGATATTCCTGTATGAGGTTCTCAATGGAAACATGCTTGAGATCGGTGCACTTTCGACAGTGATTGTGGGAGTGACTATTGTTGTACAGTTGTTCGTTGGGAAGCATATTGATGCAAAGGGGAATAGTAAGATTCAAACACTTAAGCGGGGGAGTATTCTCTATGCTATTGGATGGATCTTTAAGATATTTGTCTTCTCAGTAACACAGATTTTCTTTGTAGGTCTGTATCACAACATCACTAAAATTTTTATAAAAACACCATACAGTGCAATTCTTTACGATATGTCAGGAGAGCAAGGGAGGTACGTCGATGAGTTCACGGTAATGCGCGAGATGGCTTCACACATAGGACGAGCAATCGCACTGGGTGTGATGGTACTACTCACGTTTTACCTCTCGATCGAATGGACATTTATCATTGGAGCACTTGCGTCGTTGGCAGTAAATGCGATCTATCACGCACATCACGGATGATAATTCAGGTAGGAATATTTTGCAGCTGTTGCATAAAAACCACTAGTACACACAAAAGAACCGAGACCTCTGGCGTCGGTTCTTTTTGTCACGCTCCTCCCTTTTTTACGCACCCAACACATATCTCAACCCAGTTATAGTACGATCGATCGTACTATAACAACTTCATATTTCCTTCATCTCAGCCTCGGATTCATTTCATGTCCAATACGTAATATATAAACCATGAAACATACATATATGAGAATCATGTTACTGATCGCACTTTGTATCATGACCACCAACACGGTATTAGCACAGACAACACAGGTTATCTATCAGTCTGATTTTGATAGTGACCCACTTTGGAATACTGATGAACCTCACAATTTCTATCACCAAGCCTCCACCTCAGCACTCTACGCACACATAGAAAATACTCCACCTGCATACACACCCAGCCGATACTACGAAATCAACACAACCCTCGATCCCACCCAATCCTTCACTCTCAGCTACGACATGCAGCTGCTTGATTTTGATGTAGACGGTGTGGCAATCTTCGGTCTCTATACCGATACACTCGAGTCAATTGACGAGTATCGCGTGCAAGGGAAGGTAGGCGAGGGAACGTTGAATATGTCGGTAAAGAGTCTTAATGGTAGTCCAGGGCATTGGGATTTAAATATTCACGACGTTAATCAAAAGAATAAAGGAGCAGGAGGAAGCAAAGCAGCTGCACTGATGAATACCTGGTATGAGATTGTTATGCAGTACGACGCTGCATCCTCAACAGTGCATCTACGTATGCAAGAGAAAGATACTGAAACAGTATGGATAGAACTAGCCAGAGGTGACATTGTATTTCCTCCAGAGATGACGCATCTTGGTATCAGCATGCACCCCGAGGGAGAGCCACGGACAGTGATGTCTGTGGGTGACCGACCGTTGGGAAGTTCTAATTTCTTGATTGATAACGTACTCCTTACCCAAGACATTCCTGAAGAACCTGAACTTGGTGCCTCAAACGTACTATTCCTTCCAGGTATTCAGGCAAGTCGTCTTTATAAAGACGGACTACTCGGCAGCGAAGACAGAGTATGGGAGCCGAATATAAGTAACGATGTACTTGATCTGCGAATGGATGAATCAGGTGTGAGTGAAAACGATATCTATACCAGAGACATTCTGACTGAAGTGTTTGGTGTGTCTAATATTTATGCTGGCCTCTCCTCCTTTATGGATGACTTAGTAAATGATGATGTTATTGAACAATGGACGCCGTTTGCATACGATTGGCGGTATGACGTCTTTGATATTGTCGAGAACGGTACTCAGTATGAAAATGAAACACGGTATCCGATTGCAGAGCTTGAGAGATTAGCAGCTGACTCGAAGTCAGGCAAGGTGAGTATCGTAGCTCATTCAAATGGCGGATTATTAGCAAAGGCAATTATGCTCCAGCTGGAAGCTGATAGTATGGATGATTTGGTAGATCAGATTATCTTCATAGGAACACCGCATCTAGGTACGCCCAAAGCAATCGGTACTGTGTTGCATGGGTACGACCAAGAGGCTGTGGGTGGCTTGGTTATTGATGATGCCGATGCCCGTGCAGTGATTAAGGATCTACCAGGAGTGTATGGATTGCTTCCGTCTGCAGGATACATAGATAAGTTGAATCAACCACTTGTTGTATTTGATAATTCCTCAAGTACTAAAGCATTCCGTGACTATTATGGTTTTGGTGTTAACGGGGTTGATGAGTTTACTGACTTCCTTAATGGGGAAGAGGATACTGTTGGTCGTGAGTCAGTTCCTCGTTCAGCAATTAACGAGCCATCGGTTGTAAATGAAGAGATGCTTGATGTTGCTCAGCTGGCACACACTCAGTCACTAGATAGCTGGGAGGCCCCTGAAGGTATCGATGTGCACCAAATTGTCGGCACCGGACTAGCTACTATAAAATCTATAGAGTATCGGGAAGTTCTTGAAAATGAAAACTGCGCAGTAGTCAGTGGATTGCAGTTTACGTGTGATGTAGTTCCAAGAATAAAACCATATGCACAGATTACACTGTACGGAGATGAGACGGTGGTGAGTGCTTCAGGTGAAGGTGTGAGGGGTGTGGCGAGTAATCACTATCTTGATTTGGATCAAGTAAACGCTGATAAGTTCTTTGTCTTCAAGGAGGGTTATAAACATGCTGATATGTCAGAAGTTGAACAAGTTCAAGATTTGGTAAGGAATATAATTACTGGCACAAGTACTGAAATTAGACACGTTACCACTAGTGAACCTGATTTCTTTGATGCTTATGATCTTACTGTGGTTGATTCTCCTGTACAGATAACTTCAGCAGATGAAGAAGGAAATGTTACGGGTGTCGTTCAAGAAGATGGTCTCTGGGTGCATAAACAAGAAATTCCCGGTAGTCGATACTTTGAATTTGGTGGCAGTAAGTATCTTATAATTCCATCGGATATTTCTCGGACAACAACACTGACAGGTGAAGAATACGGAGGATACACCCTAACTATAGCGACTCTGGATGAGGATGATGTGCAGACAGTTGAATATATCATTGTTAATGCGAGCACAACTCCTGATATGGTTGCTCAGTACACTAAGGATCAAGACGGGTACAGTACTATCAGTACTGATCTCGACGGAGATGGTCTCAGTGATAATGAAATGACCGTGGATGGCGAAGAGGTAGATGAGGGTGTGATTACCTATGACACGTTGTGGCAGGCTATTGAGAATCTTGATCTCCCGCGACGTCACGAACGCCCCTTGCTTCGCCGGGTTGCGTTGTCAGAGCGTTTCTCACTTCGATCAGCTGATCATCCGCGATTTGCCCGGGTAGAGAAACGATTTCTAAAATTAATACAACGACGCATTAAAAAATATGAACGCAGAGACATTGTTGATGCAGTTTCTGCATCAGAAATCATTACTATAATTGCTATACTTAAACATGATGCATAAATATAAAAA
>JBLHQB010000009.1:0-25257 GCA_047624725.1 Patiriisocius sp.
TCGCTGGAACAAGAACCCCAAGAACCCCAAGAACCCCAAGAACCCCAAGAACCCCAAGAACCCCAAGAACCCCAAGAACCCCAAGAACCCCTATCAACATAATTGAAATAAGATGGCAAAAGGAAACGATCGAAAAAAAGAAAAGAAGAAACCAAAGAAGGATAAGGTGGTAAAGATTTAAATAAAGAGCCAGTGACCTACGTTGCTGGTTTTTTGTTTGACACACTTTACGTATGTTGTACACTATCTGAATATGACTATGAAAAAAGCTCCAGAAGAATTACGGTTCGCGGCGATGGCTGTCGACATTGTTATCTTTGGTATTATTGATAAAAAACTACATGTGTTGGTGCAGAATGTGAACCGTCCGCCACACTATGTAGACATACCTGGTTTCCCCGGGGGACTTATTGCTAAGACCGAAACAGCAGATGATGCCTTAGCCCGACATCTCGCAGACAAGGTACATCTGACTGACCTCTACACTGAACAGCTCTACACGTTTAGCGCTATTGATCGAGATCGGCGCAACCGAGTTATTTCTGTGGGATACATCGGATGTGTGAAACCAGAAGTTATTGAAAACTATATGTTTGAAGGAGCACTCTGGATGCCAGTATCAAAAATAAAGAAACTAGCATACGACCATGATGCAATGTTCACTAAGGCAACCGCACGACTTCGAGGAAAACTAGCGTACACGACAATTGCACAATTTTTACTTCCAAAGTCATTTACACTCACGCAGCTACAAGATGTGTATGAAGTAATCCTTGGCACAGAGTTAGACAAACGTAACTTCCGTAAGAAGATCATCGCTTTGGACATTGTAAAAGAGACAGGTCGCATGCAGGAGGGAGTTAAAAATAGACCCGCCGCTTTGTATTCGTATGTGTCTAAGAACCTTAAACAGCTACCTTCTATAGTCTGGGGAGCTTAGTGTTAGTTTGACATTAAGATTCTTATGTATCTTAACTTAATGTAGTATTGACACTAACTATGAAAAGAGTACACTAGGAGTAGAAAAACTGAATTCCCGCACGTTGTGGGAATTTGGACAAGATCTTTGAAAATCTATTGCTACAAAGCAGTTTGTGTGGTAAAACTGACCTAATTTTGCTCTTCGTGTTCTTTGAAAATAAAGAGTAATCTTACTACCAAATTGATGAAACCAGAAGGAGAAGCCAGATGGCTAAGAAAACAGAAAATACCCCGACACCCGTTGACGGTGCTTGGAACGATTATGTCAAACCATTTGCTGAAGCACTTGGTGTCGATGTTGCAACTGCGACAGAAACACTCAAGGGTGTAGCGGGTGCTGCTGGCGATCGTGCAATGAGCATCCTTAAAGATGTGACCATGTCACCTGATGTTGACATCAAGGCGGCGTTGCCTGAGGGGACACCTAGCGGTGTTGCTAATCAGGCAATTGCATTGTTGCGTGAAGCTGTACCAGTTGCTGATGCATCAACTATGATGTTTGGCGCTGGTGTGGATTTACTGCCGTCGGTCCCAGATGATGGTCCGTGGGTTGAGTCATTGAAAGCAGGCGGTCGCCTGCTTCCAGATGAGCCTACTGTCATTTCTGGCGTTCGAGCAGCGGTTGCAGATCGCGTTGGTCTGTTTGATTTGCCTGCGAAAGTTGTCTCTGCCATGGAAGCCCATGTCGACACTACACGTGAGCAACTCGATCCACGCTTCTTTGCACTAAGCAAGCAGCTGACCCGTCGTAGCTATGCAGAAATCTTTTCTGCAATCGACGGACTTGATGGTTCATTTGTGACAGAGCGTCGAAAGAAACAGTTTCTTGAGCGCTTGAATGCACACATGTGGCCGGCAATTAATGGGTTCCATTCTCAACTTAAAGGTTGGGTTGAATCCATGAATCAAGGTGCTTCGAATCCTGCGCTTCTTATGCAGGGGATTGCAAGCATGATTCAAGGCGGCGGTGCCCCTCTTATGTCTGGTCTTATGGCACCACCTGATGCAGGTGGTTTGCGGGATGCAGCTGAGGGTGTAAATGATGACATCAATCGTATCTTTGCAGGTACTGGAGTCGTCGTTGCACGTGCGCTTGCGTTTGATGCAAATCAAATCAAGAACACTATGAATGATGCTGCTCTTCCTGGACTGATTGGTGCAGCCAATCGCGATCAGATGCTACGTCAACTCGGAGTTGACGTTTCGTCAAACTACTCGCGCATGGAAACCAATCTCACCAAATATGTTATGGGCATCTTGAATGTCAAAAATGTTGCTGGTGGTAACGAAGAAATTGCATATTTCAGCTCGCTATATATGCTCGGATGTCAGATTCCGTGGGACCAAATTGGCCGAATGCCAAATGTGTCAGGCGGTACTGGTCGTCGTGAGGCAGCAGAGTAATCTGCTGCTTCCGCAAGTACTTCGGCGCCGCCAAACTGGTGGCGCCGTTTTTCTCACAACCATAGGAGGTGTCAATGGACGCTGATCTCGCACCTGTCTATGAGCAGGTCATGAATGCGATACGTCCAGAGGAGGTGTTTCGGGAGCTCAATCTTGTGCTCCCACAGCGACTTCTTAAAGAACACTTGTCCAAAGAAGTGGACAGGTTTCTGGAGGTGTTAAATTCTACGCTCTATAGTGCACCCGAAGATATCGAAGCGGCAGAAGCCGCTCGCGAAAAATTCGATGTACTGTACGATTCTGCTCTTAAAAAAGCAGCACATGGACTGTATTCGCTGGATGGCTTTTCAAGTCAACCGGCACCTGAACATGGAAGGAAAATTGAGGTTGATGGTGTTTCATATACCATTGGACAGCAATTTCACACAGGTGAACATTCAGCTCTGTATGAAGCGTGTTTCTCCTGTGATGGGGGAAGTGCAAAGGCAGTGGTTCGTGTTGCACACGAAAGTTCTGATAATCCATTTCTCAACAATGAGATACGAATTCTTGATCGTTTGCACCGCAGGGTCGCAGATAAAGAGCTCGGATACTGGCGGTATCTGCCGTATGTATTTGGACGATTCAGCGCAGGACAGCGCACAGGTGTTGTGTATCGTTGGTTCCAAGGTGTTACTGCAACGGACATTCGTATGAATGCGTTGCATAAAGATGGCCTTGATCAACGACATGTTATCTGGATATTTGATCGGACGATTAACCTTCTGGGCTATGCTCATAACAGGGGTATCGTCCATGGTCGAATAGAGCCAGATCGGCTTCGGGTTCGCCCAAGTAATCACAATGTCATGGTGACCGGATGGAGCCATGCTGTGTACAAGCCAGCTACTACTGGTGAGCAAGTGAGATCGGGGGCAGAGAATCCATTTTTGGCCCCGGAGGTAAACTCGACTGGAGCGATTGGTCCTTGGACCGACATCTACAGTCTTGGTAAGAGCATGATTTGGCTGTTAGGAGGTGATCCGTCGACTAATCAAATGCCAGATACTGTTCATGAGAAACTTCAACACTTCTTGTTGAATACTGTTCGAGAAAAGCCGCAAGCGCGTCCGCAGGATGCGTGGCGGCTGTACAAAGCACAAAATCGTCTCAAGGACACGCTTTGGGAACGACGCTTTCTACATCTCGATCTCGCATAATCAACGTTAACCCAAAAGGAGAACACCATGGGTGGAGAATCACGAGTCAGCAGTTACGCTGATGCACAAGAGGCTGTCGCAAGCACGCGCAGTAGCGCAGGTGCATTCGACTATAGTCATCAGGCAACGCAAAGCGGTGCCGGCAAAACACATACCAATCTCAACATTAAGGGAGTGGTGCGTGAATGTCGGGATAGTGACGCAATGCCAAACATTACGCCAATTATCGTCGGTATGGATGTGACCCGTTCGCGCGGGCCAGATGCTAAGGCGGTTTACGAGCGCGTTGAGCAGATGCTTGGCAGCACGTTCCTCTCTGGAGCAGCTCCCGATCCGCAGATTATGTTTGCGGCAATCGGGGATGCGACAAGCGATCGCGCACCATTGCAGGTGGGTCAGTTTGAATCCGACGAAAGGATGGATGATGACTTGTCGCGTGTGTGGATGGAAGAAGGTGGTGGCGGTTCGGGTGAAGAATCCTATGAACTTTTCGCTTACTACGCCGCACGCAAAACTGCAGTGGATGCTATTGATGAGCGGGGCCAGAAGGGTTTCTGTTTCATCACTGGCGACGAAGCGCCGTACCCGCAAGTGAGCAAGAAAGAAGTTAAACGGATTATTGGCGACACGATCGATGCCGATATTCCGACAGCTGACATCTTTGCTGAATTGCAGGCACGGTACAACACGTACTTCATTTTTCCAGCTGCCTCAATGGAAGCTCGGAAGGATGATATCGATGCAGAAATTCGCCAGCGCCTTCTGAAGGCAGGCGGCCGCTTCGAGAATTGCAGTATCCGTGCTTCGCTTATCTGGAATGACTACAACGACCTGGATCTCCATGTCGTTACCCCGGATGGTGAAGAGATTATGTATTCGCACAAAGATTCAAAATGCGGAGGCAATCTCGATGTGGATGCAAATGGCGGCGGGGGACGTACAAAAAAACCAGTGGAAAACATCCGTTGGGCAAAAGGCACTGCCAAGGCTGGCAAGTACCAAGTTTTTGTTCGAAACTACACCTACCATGAGCGCGACCACAGTGATATTCCATTCAAAGTTGAATTGGATATTGATGGTGTTATTCAGACTTTCGAAGGGAAGACTGAAGCTGGACAAACTGGCCCCGGAAGCGACGTTACTGTGTTCGAATTTGAATACACTGCTGAGCAGTCGGTGAACACCAACGCTGACGATCGTGAGTCGTACACAGACGAAGTGATCTTGGCAAAATGGCGTTCGTACATCCCAGAAGCGCACATCATTCGTGTTGCAGACGCGAGTCATGCGACTGAAGCGATGGTGGGCATCATGGCAATTCAAAACGGTGTCATGAGTCTTGAAGAGTTCGTTGCGAATATGCACGAACGCGCTGTAGCGATGGACTGTGCTGAAGATGTCGAGAAAGCTCTCGAGCATTTTGCAGCACAAGGTGTGTTCTCTCAGGTAAGTGAAGCAGCTTTCGCCTGAAGAACAAAAAAACTCTTAGGGCGCGGCAACTGTCGCGCCCTTTAATTTTCTGAAACTTTGAGAGAGGAGTAAGATATGCATTCGCATGTTGTAGTTGGACTTGCCTTTGGTGACGAGGGTAAAGGTTCGTGGGTTGACCATCTGTGTCGACGCCACAAGATTAATACTATTGTACGTTTCAATGGTGGTGCACAAGCACTCCATCACGTTACAACTGAGGCAGGGGTTACGCATGGCTTCTCACAGTTTGGTTCACATAGCTTTATCCCGGGTGCAAAAACAATGCTTTCCCGGTACATGCTTGTTGAGCCAGTGCAGCTTATGTTTGAGGCAGAAGACTTGGTTAAGAAGGGTGTCACAGCACCGCTGCGCCGCTTGTATATAAGTGACCTGGCACCAATTATTCCCTTCACAAATGTTCTGCTTAACCAAATCATGGAGCTAGCTCGTGGCAATGAACGTCACGGTAGCTGCGGGCTTGGTATTGGATTGACCCAGCGTGATATCGACCAAGGAGATAAACCGGTCATCCGCGCTGGCGATCTTAAAGATCGGATTAGTTTAGTTGCAAAACTTCGTGAACACCTTGATTTAACGCTTCGAGAAGTGAAGGGTTACCATGGTGCTGCGGAGTCACAGCAGTACAAATACCTGTGTGAGGAATTTGAAAACTTCTTACCCAAGTATGTTGATATCTATTGTGAGCTAGGACGGGTTACAAATATTGTTCCTGAGGCAGCTTTCCTCTCAACACTCCGCAGGACACCTGCTGTGTTTGAAGGAGCACAAGGAGCACTCCTTGATCAGTCTCAGGGGACTTTCCCCTACTGCACTCGCTCTACGACAACTTCGATAAATGCACAGACACTACTTAGTGAAGCTGGATTTACCGGGGACGTTACTCGACACGGATTGCTCCGTGCGTATGGAACGCGTCATGGGGCTGGTCCTTTCGTTACTGAAGACATCAATCTCGACATTCCGCAGTGCGACAATAGCACTGGGCAGTGGCAAGGTCAGTTTCGTAAAGGATGGTTTGATGTCGTCGCTGCACGAACTGCTTTGCAGTTTTCAGAAGTGGATGCATTGGTTCTCACAAACCTGGATCGCCTTGATGGCTTGTCTGAGCTGTGGGTTGCAACACGGTACGGTGGTTTGGGCAGACAGTTCTACCATCGTCGAAAAAATAGACTGGTCACTGCTTCTAATTACGACCATAGTAAGAGGAGGACAGATGCGCTGCATACAGCAAAGCCTGTGTACGAAAGTATGTCAGGTTACGCTGATGAGCATGATCCTCATCAAGAGGGCTATATACAGTTCCTTGAAGGTAAAATAGGAAGACAGATTAATGCACTTTCGCGGAGGAAGGATCATCATAAGGTCTACCGCACATAAAAAATATTCCCGCAGCCATTCAGGCTGCGGGGTTTTTATATATTGACATCTGAAATTTTAATGGTATTTTAGGTGTAGAAACAAAATGTACTGGAGAAGACCATGTTTACAAGACTATTAAATCTTATTCGACCGTTTGAATTGACGGTGAATCGTTTCGGTTACCTTGAGCCAATGATCGCTCATAGGGACGGTACGCTTACAGGGACAACAGTCTGGTGTAAAAAACCTGTGATCACAACACATCGCTTTTTTACTAAACACCAACTGCAGATATTTGTTGCAGCAGAAATGGTTGAAGATTTGTTGTGCAATACTGGCAAGGCCTATTCTGGCACCTGGTATATGCAGTAGGTGGGATCATTACAGGATTAGCCTTATATAAAAATACCCCGCAGCCAATTGGCAGCGGGGTTTTCTTTTTAAAGTTGTACGTTGTGTGTAACTCCAAGACTGTCCCAGTACATCGCAAGCGCTTTGCGGTGGATGGAGAAACAAAGTTGCTCTTGGTCATCAGGATAGAGAACAACCCTCTCAATAGATTCTTGACTTGGAACAAAGTCTTCAACGGTAAGTGCTCTAGGGACTTTTCCGAAGATAAGGTTTCGGTCACCAACAGCTCGTTCACTATAGGAACTTTCGGTAAGAACGTGTTCCACTGCATCAGGATCACAATGAACCTGAATTTCTTCTTCAGTTTCACGAGTGCCACCCTGTTGCCACGTCTCGTGCACTTGTGGTGTACGTAGCCGATTGTGAATTTGAAAACCACCGGGTAACGCGATGAGTCCTTCAAACGGATCGCTTGGAATAAATGGATCAGCTCCCCGACGGACCGTGTATACACCGTGTTCACGACCGCTTAGGTTGGGATCGACTGGAACAATTAGTACAGGCACCGATGGAACACTCATCCAGGTGTGATTACCACAGGAGGTGCATTGTGGACCATCGAATGTTTGAGTTGCGTTGGTAAGGCTATTGCCGCAATAATGACAGTACCCATAAAAGGGTAATCGCTTAGGTTTCATTGTTTAGTTCCTTTCCGTGTTTCTACTTGGTACATTACGCGATTAATTTACTTTTGCAACATTCCTGCGCCGTTGTGTGGTGTGATAGTTGAATTAAACATAGCAAAAGGAAATAAATAAATACCCATAGGGCATATTACGAATTTTGTTCCAAATTTCTTTGTTTCCTAAAAGGAATTTATGGAATCTGATTATAATTTAACAATTATCGTAACCTAAGAGTAAGTATGGCTAAAGGCAACGACCGAAAGAAAGAGAAGAAGAAACCAAAGAAGGATAAGGTGGTGAAGATTTAGATAAAAAGAAACCGTCGCACATTTTGTGCGACGGTTTTGTTTGTTGGGGTGGTGTACTTGTAGTCTTAAGTTGTCCACCCTTCCTTCATTTTTCCAATGCTTCCATCCACACTAATGATTTCAAGAGCAAGTTCTGCCATGAAGTCTACGTACGGAACGGGAACAATCAAAGGGTTTCTTTGATAGTATCCTTCACCACGAGGAAGCGTGTCTAATGTAAACACCGTAAACTTGGACGCTTTGATTTTAGCTTCTGCAGAGGTAAGTTTCCCTCCCTTGTCCCCCGGTACCTTCTTTGGCCCCAGTACATTGTGGGCAACTGCTCCATAACCCATTTTTGCTCCTTTTTCTATTGCAAGATTAAGGGCGTCAAACAAAGTAGTCATTGTCCCACCAATGTCATCGTATCCGATCATTATAGGACTGGTGTCGCCAACTATTTTCATAGCCTTACTGTTCTTCTCTTTGTCACGACGCTTGTCAATAATGGCTATGTCCAGACCAGGATCAGTTTTTTCAGCACAGTCACGTCCACGCTTGGAGCCACCTACATCAGTGGCAAGTATTTTAAGTGTTCCTTCGCGAATTGCTTCTGCAAAGTATTTTTTAAAAAACGGGGCGAAGATTACATGAGCAGGAATATTAAGGACTTCAATATTGTTATAAAATCCTGCAATTTGTGGTGCATGTAAATCAAAAGTGACGAGATACTTAATAATTCCAAACCCTTCAAGTTTACGCGCAAGGTCCTTGGCACTGAGAGGTTCTCTGTACATAGGACGTTCTTGACGTGAATATGGTAGGTAGGGAGCAACAAGAATAACTCGCCCAACGCCAGATGCCTTCAGTGCACCCAGGGCGGTTTCCAGTGCCTGAACCCTGATGTTGATGTCACCAGTGAAATTTTTGGGGGTAAAATCCCAAAAAAGGAACACTGTCTTATCACGCACGTTTGGTTTGATTGTGGTGCACAATTCACCGTCACTAAAGACATCGATGTCGATGACACAGTCGTGAGTGTATTCAATTGGAACACCTCTGTGTTGTAGATTCCGTGCAACATTTTTTGCAACTGGATCCATTTTCTTAGAGGTCATGATGACGATGCCATCTTTGCCCCATGAGAGTAGTTGTGGAATAGCCATTGGTCTTCTCCTTTTCAATGTACTAGTTTCCTGTACTCTACCGCACCCATGAGAAAAGTACAGGAGGGGTAGAATTATGAATGGAGTATTTAAAACAAGTACCTTGCATTGCAAAGTACCTTATGCTAGTATATTAAGAATGGCTGATACATCACAAATTTATAACGTAGAAAATACGCAGTCACAGATGCGTAAGGGATTCCTTGAGTTTCCGGTTTTGCTCATTATTGGAGCGAAGCCGACGTATGCTCCAGATATTCTGAAACAACTGAAAAAGGCAGACCTGCTTGTTGTTGAAGGAACGCTCTATCCATTACTTTCACGGCTGAAGCGATACGGATTGGTTGAATACGTATGGCAGGAAAGTACAGGAGGCCCTCCTCGAAAAATGTACACGGTTACAAAAGAAGGGAAGAAGGCACTGGAACAATTAGAAGCGTCATGGAAGGCACTTGATGGATCGGTAGATAAGCTAATCACACACTATGAAAAAAGTAATTAACATAACACTTGGACAGATAGTCTTTGCAATTGAGCAGGATGCGTATGATTCACTTTCTGTGTATCTAGAGAGTATTAAAGCGAGACTTGCACACAATGACGACGGTGCTGAGGTCTTGGAGGATATTGAAACGGCAATTGCAGAAAAATGTTCTGCGCGTAAGCGTAGTGAAAAAATAGCAATAACTATGGCTGATGTATCAGCAGTTACTAAAGAAATGGGAAGCCCTTCTGATTTTGGAGAAGGGGATGCTCAGGAAGAGGGTCAGTCAAAAACGGAGTCATCGACCACTACGAAAAAACGTCTGTTTCGGGATACTGATGATGCGGTGATTGCTGGTGTTGCTTCAGGAGTTGCGCAGTACTTTGAGATTGACCCGGTGATTGTGCGGATCCTTTTCTTCGTTTCTATCTTCTTTAACGGATTAGGAATTATTGCGTACATCATTTTGTGGGTAGTAGTACCTAAGGCTGAAACGACTTCTGAAAAATATTCTATGCGTGGTGAGAAGGTAACGCTTAAGGAAATTACTCAACGGGTAAAAAAAAATCTAGAGAAGATTGATGAAGCAGATATGCAGACAGCCAAGAGTGCGTGGCAAGGTGTCCGTTCTGTGTTTGAAAAATTATTTAATATACTTGGAGTTGTAGCTCGTGGAATATTTGGAGTCCTTCGGTATGTTGTTGGTATTGCGCTGGTTCTCGCTGGAGCGTTTGGTACTGCGGGACTTGTTTCTGTATACAGTATTGTGCTTCTTTCAGAGAAAGTACTGTTCCCGACTGAGGCGCAGGTTGCGCTCAAGACGATGCTTGATAGTGGCGTTGGTATTCTTGCAGTGAGTGCTTCGTTTGTAATGATGATAATTCCGTTACTGGTACTGATTATTGCGGGAGCAAGTCTACTTGGAAAACGAAGCTTATTTACGGTACAAAAAAGTGTTGCGCTGGCCGTAATCTGGATTGTTGCAATTGTTCTGGCAGTGACTTCATCAATGTTACAAGTAGAGCAGGTTATGCAGGAGCTTGGAGTAGATGAATTTACCGATGGACACGTACACATTGAGATTGATGATGATCATGTATTTATTGATGCTGATATAAACGTACCGAAACCAATTGAGATTGGAGAACATCCAGTTGCGTGTACTGAAGAAGCAAAGATGTGTCCTGACGGAAGTGGTGTTGGACGAACTGGTCCCAACTGTGAGTTCGCCGCATGCCCGAGTGACACGGTAAACGAAGATATTTCAATTGTATGCACCGATGCACAAAAGGCAACAGAAATTTGTACGATGGAATATGCCCCGGTGTGTGGATTAGTAGATGTGCAGTGTGTCACTGCACCATGTCCACCAATTCCACAAACATTTGGTAATGCGTGTGGTGCGTGTGGGACTGGGAATGTAACTGCTTACATACAAGGTGAGTGTGAATTACCAGAAGTTTCATAAGGTACACATACATATATATGAAGCATATTCAAAAACATATCGCGTATCTAAAGAACAACCCGCAAGGGTATTGGTTTAAGCGGAAGCTATATGGGTACGGCTGGATCCCCACCCTTGTGCAAGGGTGGGCTGTGCTCCTTGTGTATGTTGCAAGTGTTATGCTGATTGTCATGCGTGCAACAGCGCTTGAGGTTTCGGAAACCACAGTGCTGACACAGATAGTTTTCCCGGCGTTGTTTGCCACTGTTATTTTCTTAATTATTTGTCATCGTACAGGAGAGTCATTGAAGTGGCAGTGGGGAGAGCAACTTGATTAACGTATTGCTATAAAAAACCGCGAACCTGAGTTCGCGGTTTTTTTATGTGGGACTTACGCTTTACTTGCTTGCCACCGCTTAAGTGTTTTGGAGATCCCTAGTGAGACGATGAATATGATTACCGATAGACCCACAAACTTTGGATCAAACGCGTCGAACGTAAGGCCGTCCATTTTGAATGATTCAATATCCAGCGCTGCACCTAGTGCTACGAACGTGGTGAGTCCTGGCATGATTCCGATGAGTGTCGCCAGTGCGTATGAAACCCACTTTACTTTAAGTACCCCTGAGCCAATGTTTGTCAGGTCAAATGGAAAGTAGAACAGTCGCATGAAGAGTACTGACTCAAACGGTTTGCTGCGCAGTGCTTCAACCCAGTTCCCGATAAGAGAATCTTCCAACTTCAAGCCTTTGCCAAAGAATCGGCCAATCCAGTACGCGAAGTTTGCTGATGCATTTTCTCCGAGAATGGTATAGAAGATACCCCACCAGAATCCAAAGAGTGCCCCAGAGAGTGCGGTAAGTAATGTTGCAGGGAAGAGGATGATTGGACGGATTGCATAGAGAAGCATGTATACCAGGGGTCCATAGATTGTGCTGGTGAAGAAATTAAGTAACTGCAGCAGAATATCCTGGTACGAAAGTTCGTTTGTTATTCGGTACTGTTGAAACGAGTAGAGAATTATTCCCCAGAAAATAAGCGCAAAAATCTTTGGTGCATGTTTCTTTAGTTGGTGTGCAAGATCTTTCTTTAGAGACCCGATTTGCGTAGCGAAGAAATAGTCGCCAGCTTTTTTGATAACTAGACTGTATGTTGGATACGCAAAGATTGTTTTCTGCAGTTTCCATAATGAAATTTTCTGATCAATAGCGAGTGTAAACACTGAGAGTAATTCTCCAGCTGACGGGCCAATGATATGTGCCCCGAGAACCATACCGTTGAGTCGTCGTGCGATTACCACAAGTAATCCTGAGGTGTCGTCATCAGTGTGTGCCCGGTCGTTTGCAGTAAACGGTACTTCAATACGCATGATTTCATCCTCGGAGTACTTAGAAAGTGCTGCTTCGTGTGAAAGTCCTACCTGTGCTACTTCAGGTTGTGTGTAGGTTACTTTTGGTACCGCCTTCTTTGTGTTTACTCGCAGCCATCCCTTGCTTACAATGCGTGCGACTACCTGTCGCGCAACATCATCAGCAGTGTGTGTGAACTTAAGTCGTTGTGAAACATCACCCACTGCATAGACATGTTTATTACTTGTGCGGTACTGTCCATCTACCGTGACCCCATACTGATCAGCCTTTATTCCTGCGTTGTCTAATCCTTCAGGTAGATTTGGGATACGACCAACAGCGATAAGTGCTTTGTCAAAATCAGCCGTAAAGGTGTTGGTAACTTGTTCACCATCCATGTGGTCGAAGTGTGCAGTGTTGCCATCGACACGTGTGATCTGGGTACTAGTTACAATAGTGATTCCTAAATCTATAAAGTGTTTTTGCAGGATTGGACGAATAGCAGCGTCTTCCAAGCGAGCAAAATCAGATCCTCGTTCTACGATAGTCACAACACTTCCAAGCATTGCGAATGCTTGCGCCATCTCCATGCCAATTGGGCCACCACCCACGATAAGTAGCCGAGCGGGAACATCACTGAGCTCAAAAATGTTCTGGTTGGTCAGAATGTCCTTTTCTGAAAGCCCGGGTACGTCAATCATCCGTGGGCTTGATCCGGTGGCAATAATTGCCTTTTTGTATTGATAGACGGCAGTTCCTACTTGCACTGAACACTTGGTGCGAAATGTTGCGTCACCCATGAGTACATCAATACCGAGTTTTTCAAATACTTCGGGAGTTTCTTCTTTGAGGATGGCATCCACCTTATTACGCACATAGGTAAAAGCTTCCTTGCGATACGATTCTGCTGTAGTACTTTTCCCCGCGACCAGCGTTGCTGCATGGTACGCTTTTGCGTGGTGCAACAGTGCCTTACTTGGTACACAGCCTGAGTTAGTACACTCACCTCCTATGTGTTCTTTCTCGACAAGAAGCACCTTCTTACCCACTTTAGAAAAGCCAACAGCTGCAGTGAGTCCACCTGAACCTGCTCCGATTACTACAATATCGTACTGTTTGGTGGCCATATATAATAGTATTAATTAGTTATTCCTTACTACGTACTAGTGTACCGTATTATTTCAGGTGTACTATATAGAGATACAATGCGTACGTATTGATATACCAACATTACTATTCACTACCAACCTTATGTCAACGCAAATACTTCTTCAGAATGTGCAGAAAAAATATGCACACCAACCAATTTTTATTCAGACAGTTACTGAGTTCATGGAGAGTGTGGAGCCGTACTTGGAATCAGTTAACGCAACTGAAGAAGACTACACTCGTCTTGAAGGACTTTTGATTCCTGAGCGTATTATTACGTTTCGCGTAGGATGGACTGATGATACACAGAAGATGCGATACAACACGGGGTACCGCATCCAGTTTAATTCTGCACTGGGTCCATACAAGGGAGGGCTACGTCTTGACCCTTCAGTAAACGAAGACATTTTAAAGTTCCTTGGTTTTGAGCAAATATTTAAAAATGCACTGACTGGTTTGCCTCTTGGCGCAGGGAAGGGAGGAAGTGATTTTAACCCTAAAGGGAAGAGTGACACGGAGATACGTTCGTTTGCGCGCGCGTTCATGACGGAGCTCTACCGACACATCGGTATTGAGACGGATGTACCGGCAGGAGACATTGGGGTTGGTGCTCGTGAGATTGGGTATCTCTACGGGATGTATAAACAAATCGCAAATAAGAATGAGGGAGTGCTTACAGGAAAGGGTATTACATTTGGCGGTTCGCTCGGGCGCACTGAAGCAACCGGCTACGGGGCAATTTATTTCGCAGCAGAAATGTTGGCAACTAGAGACGAAAAGTTAGAAGGGAAAACTGCGGTAGTCAGCGGTTCTGGAAACGTGGCGCTGTATGCTGCGCGAAAACTTGTGCAAGAAGGGGCGACGGTTAAAACTCTCTCTGGTCGTGGGGGCTACGTAGTAAAAGAAACCGGTTTGTCACTTGCCGAGATTGATCATATTGAATCAGAAAAGAAAGAGCGAAAGTCACTTGCAGAAATTACTATTGAAGGTTCGCTGTATTCAGAAGGTTCAGTATGGATAGACGTACAAGCTGACATGTACTTCCCATGCGCAACGCAAAATGAGATTAATGGTGAGCAGGCACAAGCGATTGTGAATCATGGGGCGGTCTTGGTTGCCGAAGGTGCAAACATGCCGTCAGACTTGGACGCACTACACATCTTTAAAGAGGCAGATCTGCTCTTTGGCCCAGCTAAGGCAGTAAACGCTGGAGGAGTTGCAGTCTCAGGTTTAGAAATGGCACAAAATGCATCGCACCTCCCGTGGACTGCAGAAGTAGTAGACCAAAAACTCCGAGAAATCATGACGCAGATACACGCAACGTCCGTGCAGTACGGAACCAAAGCCGATGGTTCGGTTGATTACGTCGACGGAGCAAATATTGGAGGGTTTGTACGGGTGTTTGAAGCGATGGAGGCGCTGGGGTGGTAATAAGATAAAAAGAAAACGCATAGAGGTTTTCTTTTTTAGAAAACACTGTATACGTTTGGTGTAGGGCGACGTTGCCGCCCTACTGTTGTTTTATTGTGTGGTATGACATAGGTCCTCGTAGAAGACCTGGTGTTCGTGTTCATATTTATGACCATCACAGACTGCCGCCTGGAAGGCTGCTAGTTCTTCCTGCAGTTCCGTGATGGTTGCGACCATCGCGACCATGGGTACACGTGTCAGCTGTACTTCAGCACCAAGTGCGAGATTGTACTCACTGCGAGCTTGGTTAGCTGCAGTCAGAGCCGCTTGCCTAATTTCCGTCGCTGTGTCAAAGGCAGTTTGCAACGGTTCGACGGTGGCGTTGAGTGCCGAAAGTTCTGTCTCCAGAGCTTCCAGCTGAGCAGTGAAGTCCAGGTCAGGATTCGCTGCAGCCACTGATTGCAGTGCCTCAAGCTGTTCCTGTTTCGAGGTGGCTTGCGCCAGTGGTTCAGATAGGGCCTCTTCAGCAGCTCGGAGTTCGGTCGTAGTTTCTGTCAGATTAGCAACTGCGGACATCTTGGCAAACAGCGCATCATTTGCCGCGCGCATCACCGTGACCATTTCGTGGGTGGAAGAGATGTCTGTCTCTTGCGCCCCTGCAGGGACGGCGATAGTTGCAAAGATTGTAGTGAAAAGAACGATAAACTTGTGCATTGGATTCCTCCATTTTGCACCATGGGAGACCGTATGGTCGTCTCCCTTAACCTGAGTATATAATACAATAAAAAAGAGTATAAGTCAAGTATTTAGCTTCCATAAATGCTGTGGCTGTGAAGCTTCCTGATTGTTGTTTCATGACCAAAATCCGTTGCTTAAATAGGGTAAATATCGTATAGTACTCCCACTTTGCTTTCGAGCAATTACTTTCTCTGACGGTATGCATACATATATATGTATATGAAGAAGTGAAGGGAGGCGCGTAAAATGTATTTTTACGTGATTTATTAAAATTACACACTTTAGCTAAACGCTAAGAACTAACTACTAATTACTAATATATGGCACGAGCATTTCCACTGGATCGCCTACGAAACTTCGGTATCGTTGCACACGTAGACGCCGGTAAAACAACTACATCTGAACGTATTCTTTTCTACACAGGAATGAGTCACAAGATTGGTGAAGTACACGACGGAGCGACGGTAACTGACTGGATGGATCAAGAACGAGAGCGAGGTATCACTATTACTTCTGCTGCTATTTCTTGTAACTGGACTAAGACACTTGAGACAGATCGAACATCGAAAGATCTTAAGTACACCTTTAATATTATTGATACACCAGGTCACATCGACTTTACTGCAGAGGTAAAACGATCGATGCGTGTACTCGATGGTGCGGTTGTTGTGTTTGACGGAGCTGCTGGTGTAGAGCCACAGACTGAAACAAACTGGGGGTATGCTGATGAGGCTGCGGTGCCACGAATCTGTTTTGTAAACAAGATGGACAAGATGGGAGCTGACTACGATGCCGCGGTGAAGTCTATTGAAGAACGACTTTCAAAGAAGGCGTGTCGAATCCAGATCCCTATGGGAGCTGAAGATAACATGCGTGGAGTAGTAGACCTTATCACGATGAAGTCATACAACTTCTCAGGTGAAATGGGAACTGATGTTACCGAAGCAGAAATTCCTGAAGAATTCATGGCTGAAGCAACAAAGCGGCGAGCTGAGCTTGTCGAGCGTGTTGTTGAACACGACGATGCACTTATGGAGGCTTTCCTAGAAGGGAAGGAACCTACTAATGAAGACCTGAAGAAGACACTTCGTGTTGCAGTTCTTGCAAACGAAATCTTCCCGGTCATGGCTGGAACAGCGCTGCAGAACATTGGAGTACAGCTCGTACTTGATGCCGTGGTTGACTACCTCCCGTCACCACTTGATCTTCCTGATATTCTTGGGACTGATGTAAAGAATGAAGATATAGTTGTTACGCGAAAGCCTGATGACGCAGAGCCGCTTAGTGCGCTTGTGTTCAAGCTACAGGACGATAAGTTTGTAGGACAGCTTGCATTCTTCCGTGTGTACTCAGGTACGATGAAGTCTGGAACATACATCATGAACGCTTCTACTGGAAACAAAGAACGAGTTGGACGTATCGTGCGATTGATGGCTGATAAACGAGAAGAAGTTGATGAAGTATATGCAGGAGAGATCGCGGCAGCAGTAGGTATCAAGGAAGTGAAGACTTCGCACACACTGTGTGACGTAGATAAGCCTATGCTCCTTGAGACTATTACATTCCCAGCTCCTGTAGTAGCGGTGCGTGTAGAACCTAAGACAAAGCAAGACCAGGAAAAGATGGGTGTTGCGCTTAAGCGTCTATCTGATGAAGATCCTACATTTGTAGTGTCTACTGACGAAGAAACGCTTGAGACTATTATTGCTGGTATGGGTGAGCTACACCTCGACATTCTTGTTGACCGAATGAAGCGAGAATTTGGTGTTGAAGCTGACATTGGTAAGCCACAAGTAGCATACCGAGAAACAATTCAGCGAGCTGCTGAAGCGGAACACAAATACATCAAGCAGTCTGGTGGACGCGGACAGTATGGTCACGTGAAGATCCGAATCAAGCCGCTTGAAGCACTTGAGCTTGATGAAGATGGAGAGCCAAAGAAGATTGCAAAGAACATCACGCGAGAAGAGCACTTCGAATTCATCAACAGCATTAAGGGAGGAGTTATTCCACAGGAATATATTACTCCTATAATGAAGGGATGTAAGGAAGCAATGGCGCGAGGACAGGTTGCTGGATACAAGATGGAGGATGTGTCTGTAGAACTCTATGACGGATCATTCCACGACGTGGACTCCAGTGAAATCGCATTTAAACTTGCAGGTATCAACGCGTTCAAGGAAGCAGCCGTACGAGCGAAGGCAGTTATCTTAGAACCTATCATGAAGGTGGAAGTACGAACCCCAGAGGAATACTTAGGAGACGTTAACGGAAACATTTCTTCAAAGCGAGGTCAGGTAGAAGGATCTGAGGAGCTTGGAGGGAAGACTATCGTAAACGCGAAAGTACCACTATCTGAAATGTTCGGATACACAAACTCTTTGCGATCAATGACGCAAGGACGTGCATCAATGACAATGGAATTTGACCACTACGAAGTAGTACCACCAAATGTAGCCGAAGAGATTAAGAAAATGCGGGGCGTGAAGACCGAAGAAACAGAAGCGTAAGCTTCGTGAGGTCTTCACGGTCCTTGCCTGATTATTTCAGGAAGAAATATCGACAAGGTGTACAGATCCTGTAAGGATTAACAAAGTCTATATGACCACGTCGCTTCCTTGAGGGAGAGTTCAAACAATTTACATCCCTACAAAAGTAAAATTTTGTAGGGATGTTTGTTTATGTAGTACTCTTCGTGAGGTCTTTACGAAGGTTGCCTACGATTTTACTTCAGTAAAATCGTGACAACCTGTACAGATCCTGTAAGGATTAATAGAGTCTGTATAACCACTACACTTCCTTTAGGAGAGCAATAACTAATTAAAAATAGTACGGTTAACCTTACTATTTTTAATTCTCCAGCAAATGCAGAGAGGAAGCTCCGCTTACAACCTGTACAGATCCTGTAAACAAGTTTTCTTCCACTGCACTCGAAGCTTATATGTAAATAAATTTCCATATAATTTCTCCCTTACGAAAGTAAGGATTAACAGAGTCTGTATAACCATGACACTTCCTTTAGGGGGGGGTAACAAATAAAATGTAACTATAATAAGGGTACACTTAACTCAAAGTTAACCATATTTTATGTCAGCATCCCTCAAAACAATTATCCCCCTTGCACTAGTGTTCTCGCTACTGGTAGCAACAAATTTCATCTATGCAGCTTGGACTGCGCCGTCTGGTGTACCAAGTGAGGCAACCAATGCACCGGCACCAATTAATGTAAGTGCGGAGTTTCAGGATAAGGCAGGTGACTTAACTATTGGGGGTAGCCTGGGAGTATTCGGTGGATTTTTGTATGCGGATACAGAGGTGCGCTCACCGAGGTATTGTGATGAGGTTGGAGGAAATTGTTTTAGTGCAACCACTAGTGCTGCTGTAGGGGATACTGTTATAGGTATGATCACTGTTGAAACAAGTGGTTACACCATGAATGCACATGAGGAATGCTTGCTTGCTGGGTATGACGGAGTTTGGGGATTTGCAGATAGAAGTGGCCCTGAGGAAGTGCTTTGCTTCAGTTCTCCAACAATTGTCGTTTCATTACCTATTGATAATTGGGTGCAAAAGACCGGCTCTAGCTGCACTGCTACGTGTTCAGCACTTGGAAAAACACTTACCCCTGACCCTGATTATAATAATGCCGTATGTGCTTCTGGTGAGCAACAAGTTACATCAAGCAACGTTTCATATATATACGGAACTTGGAGTACTGCACAGGCGAATCAGACGAGTGAAGTTGGAGCTTATTGTTACAATCCAGGAAGGAAAAGAGATAGCGACGGGACTGATCTGACGGTAGGATGTAATTGTAGTTAGTTTTCTCACAAAAAAGTGACATCCATAGGGTGTCGCTTTTTTCTGTGCATAACAATCCGCGCAATAATACTATTCATATTACAATACAAGGAATATATGATTACATTACAATTTAGTACTCTGCGAACATTATTCATCGCATTGCTCGTGTGCAGTTTCTTTTTCAGTAGCTACCTCACACAAGCAGCACACGCACAGTCTTTTGCTTCTAGTGACGATGTGGAGCTAGCTGGTTGGGCATGGAGTGCTAACGTTGGCTGGATTTCGCTGAATTGTAGTAATACAGGCTCATGTGGAAGTTCTAATCACCATGTACAAATTAATGGAGGGAGCACAAAAACTGCTACTGGGTATGCGTGGAGTGCTAACGTTGGCTGGATTCAACTTGGTGGACTTAGTGGATTTCCATCAGGTGGAGAGTATGGAGGCAATGCGCGCGTAGGCGGTATAGGTGGCGCATGGCAGCTTGAAGGTTGGGCGCGAGCGTTGGCGCATGGGGACGGGTGGGACGGGTGGATTTCTCTTAGTGGAACAAGTCCAGCCTACGCAGTTTCTTTTGGTAACAGCGGGAACATGGATTCCTCTGCATACGCATGGGGAGATGATGTTGTCGGTTGGGTAAACTTTGATGCTGTTGCGTTTACACCGCCATGTTCAGTCAGTGCCGTTTGTACTGGTGACAATACTGGTGTTATTCCAATTAATATCTGGTGTGAACAGGAAACTACAGTATCTTGTTCTGCAGGAACAATATGTGCATCGCCATCTACATCATGCGCAGCTCCTACTGGAGCTCTTGAAGTGTCATCTAACCTTGTGAAAAAGGGAGCTACGGTACAAATGGGTTGGTCAGTTGTGGGGGTGTCTGGTTGTTACGTAACGACATCAACTGGCGGCGCTGATATCACAAATCCAAACGCCGGTACAACACCAGGGGAGACACCGGGGTATCCGTCATTGACTCTACCATCGGGCGCAATACAGGAAACAACAACATACAGCCTAATGTGTACTGCAGTTACTGGAGGTACAGCTGTAGAAGTAGATACACAGACAGTACGATTATTACCAACGGTGTTCGAGACGTAAAATATATTAATTTGTATGAAAGTATTTACAACAAGACATGTTCTATATACCGCGATACTTTTTGTCGCAACAATGATTGTCGTCGTTCTCTATAATTGGTATATGATGACTGTAGTCCAGCCAGCACTACCACCTCCCGCAGTGGAACCTACAGCGGATACCTCGCTCCCTGAGACAGCTGAAGAACGATTGGAATTGTTTGAATCCATAGCTGGTGATGTTGCTGATACAACAGAGCAGGAACGACGTGAGGTTATTATGCAAATGCAATCAGGTGTGGACGCTGTAGATGAGGTGACACCAGAAGAACGTATGGATCTTTTTCAAGATATATCTAACTAGAACAAATTATATACCCCTCTGATTAGGAGTTCGTGTATATGCAGTCGAAAAAAGCAACAAAGAAACCTCTCCATACAGGAGAGGTTTCTTGCTTGCAAAATAACGGCATTCTGATATTATACCCGCACCGCCATGGACTTGTCTGTGGTGGGGCAATCATATGCTCCTTTACACTTACCTCAAGTAAGAGTGTAGCGCGATGTTCTCGCGGCACTACATTTCTATTTGAGAGAAGCTTTTTATTTTATATTAAAATGGAAAGCAGCCGTGTGCGGTAACTATTTATAAAGCATTAAATCTAACTATTATGGCAGATTTTGATCGATCGAAGTCGCACATTAACGTAGGAACTATTGGTCACGTTGACCACGGCAAGACTACGCTAACAGCTGCAATCCTAAACGTACTAGCGCAAGCTGGTGAAGGTTACACAGCTAACCTAAAAGCTGTAGAAGATATTGACAAGGCACCAGAAGAAAAGGCGCGAGGAATTACTATTTCTCTATCGCACTCTGAGTACGAAACGCCAAACCGACACTACGCACACATCGATGCGCCAGGTCACGCCGACTACATCAAGAACATGATTACTGGTGCTGCACAGATGGACGGTGCTGTACTAGTGGTTGCTGCAACTGATGGAGCTATGCCACAGACTCGTGAGCACGTACTTCTTGCTAAGCAAGTTGGAGTACCAAACATGATCGTATTTATGAACAAGTGCGATATGGTTGATGATGAAGAAATGCTTATGCTTGTAGAAGAAGAACTACGAGAAATGCTTACCGCTAACGGATTTGACGGTGAAAAAGCACCTATCATCCAAGGTTCTGCACTTAAGGCACTTGAAGATCCTGCAGGAGAGTGGGGGAAGAAGGTACTAGACCTTGCAACAGCAATGGACGAGTACTTCCCAATTCCAGAACGAGATCTTGATAAGCCATTCCTAATGCCTGTTGAGGATATCTTCTCAATTGAAGGACGAGGAACAGTGGTAACAGGACGAGTAGAACGAGGATCAGTAAAGGTTGGAGAAGAAATCGATATCGTTGGAATGAAAGACACTACACAGTCTACTGTTACTGGTGTTGAAATGTTCAACAAGCAATTGGATCGAGCGCAAGCTGGAGACAACGCAGGAATCCTACTGCGAGGTACTAAGAAGGAAGATGTACACCGAGGTCAGGTACTTGCTGCAAAAGGTTCTGTAACTCCACACACTGAGTTCGAAGCTGAAGTATACGTACTAGGAAAAGAAGAAGGTGGACGTCACACTCCATTCTTCTCAGGTTACAAGCCACAGTTCTACATCCGAACTACTGACGTAACTGGAGACGTAACACTAGCTGAAGGAACTGAAATGGTTATGCCTGGAGATACTGCAACTTTCAAAGTGAAGCTTGTAGCTCCTGTAGCACTTGAAGATCAGACTAACTTCGCAATTCGTGAAGGAGGACGAACAGTAGGTGCTGGAGTTGTAACTAAGATTGTTGCGTAAGTAACAATTAATCCCGAGAGTATTAATTGAATTAAAACATTATGGCAACTGAATCTAAAAAAGAGACGAAGAAAGCATCGGCTGGAGAAATCCAGAAGCTGCGAATCCGTGTACGTGCTTACGAGCACAAAATCCTCGATACATCAGTGAAGCAGATTACTGACACTGCTATGCGTTTCGACGCAACAGTAGTTGGTCCAATCCCGCTTCCGACTGAAATCAAGAAATACACCGTGAACCGTTCATCATTCGTACACAAAGATGCGCGAGAACAATTCGAAATGCGAATGCACAAACGTGTAATCGATATCATGAATCCGAGTGCGAAGGTTGTTGAAGCGCTCACAAATCTTTCTCTACCGTCTGGTGTGAACATCGACGTAAAGATGATGTAAAGTGAGTAAAGGAGTGCAACGACTATCACGAACTTTGTTCCCAATTTTTCCTCCTAAGGAAAATTGCTGGAACCCGATCTCGCTACATAGCTAACATTCCTCTACTAACTTTCCCAATTTTTCCTCCAAAGGAAAATCACTGGGACATGATTATTCAATGATCTCTCCACAAAAGCCACCTACGGGTGGTTTTTGTGTGTTTCTGGGGGAAAACAATATACAATATATATAAGATTACGGTACAATATAAATACAAAATCCTAATGTTATTTTATGTCCCAAACACTTAAAACACTGATTCCTTTAGCAATTGTTTTCTCTTTATTAGTGGCAACAAACTTCCTGCATGCCGCATGGAACCCGCCCTCGGGAAATCCTTCATCAGCTACTAACGCAGACGCACCACTTAACACCAGCGGAACCTCACAGGTTAAAACAGGGAACTTAACCACTGGCTCGCAATCAATCATCGGAGATGAGTATATTACTGACAGCAGTCCCTCAACAAAGTTTAATGATTCAACTTCAGGACAAGATGACTACTGGATTCACGTAAACTCAAACCTTTTCTACATTCTCAGCGACTCTGATGATAATGGTTCTTGGGACGGAACACACCCTTTATATATTAGTGCAGGAGGAAATTATGCAACCTTTGAAAATCAGGTACGCGCAAATAGTTTTTGTAATCGTTCGGGAGGGGATTGTCTTGTGCCAGGGCAATCGATAACAGGGCCACAGGGACCACGAGGGTACACGGGTGCAACAGGAGCACGTGGTGCAACAGGAGCACGGGGAGCGACTGGACCTCGAGGCGCGACGGGGGCAACAGCAACAGGGCCACAGGGACCACGAGGGTACACGGGTGCAACAGGAGCACGTGGTGCAACAGGAGCACGGGGAGCGACTGGACCTCGAGGCGCGACGGGGGCAACAGCTTCAAATGCTTCAATGATTAGTACAGTGGTGAGTAGTTGCCAAATTTGCATGGGATGGGCTAGTGGAAATAGATCAACACCTACAAACTATACGTGCAAGTCGTTTAATGGCGGTTGGGCCAAAGGACTTTTCAGTGACAGCCACGGAGGTGGCGATTCACTTTTAACGCGTATCGTGTGTAATTAGTGACAGGTTTATATTTTGATGGAAAGATGTACGTTATCCAAAAATGACAAAATCCACCGGGTGGTGGCTTTTGTCATTTTACCCAAAGGGCATATTACGAATTTTTCACGTCAGAATCTGCCCAAGGCAGAATAGATTCTGACGTGGAAAACTAAATAAATATAGATAAAGTTACGATATACTTTACATACAAAAGCGTAACCTCATTTTCATGTCCCAAACTCTCAAAACACTCATCCCACTGGCAATAGTCTTCTCACTACTAATCACTACTAATTTTTTGTACGCTGCATGGAACGCTCCTTCGGGAACTCCTGCAGAAGCAACTAACGCGCCTGCTCCAATTAATATAAGTACTGACCTGCAAGATAAAGCGGGTGATTTGACTATTGGAGGTAGTCTCGGAGTGTTTGGAGGGTTCTTGTATTCTGATGCGCAGGTACGTTCACCAGAATATTGTGACCAAAATGGAAATAACTGCTTTAGCGCAGGGGACGTTGGTTCGAGTCCCACACCCACACCCACACCCACACCCACACCCACTCCCACTCCCACTCCCACACCCACTCCCACACCTGTTATTACATATGAGTGGAGAACCAGCGGCTGGGGTACTTGTTCTGGAGGTACACACAATGAGTGTGGTACTCGTACTGTGACAGGGTCTCAATCTCGATCCTTGTATTGTGTAAACACGACCACAGGAGGAACTGTCGCTAATGGTAACTGTACCGCAGCAGCACCTGTAACAGTTCAATCGTGTACTCACTCATACTACGCAGAAAGTAACTGCCGATGCTTCATTGCTGGCACAGATGTAACCATGGCAGATGGTTCACGTAAAGATATTCAAGATATTACAATTGGAGAAAAGTTGCTCGCAAAGGATGGTGTATTCAATGAGGTGCTTGCGTTCGAACGGCCGATGTTGGGTGAACGAAAGCTCTATAGTATCAACGGGGGAGAGTATTTTGTAACTCCAGCTCATCCGTTTAATACAACTGACGGTTGGAAATCTATTAGTATTGATGAGCTTCATCGAGAAAATACGACACTAGTAGGTGAGCTTGCGGCAACAACACTTATGGTGGGCGATGAGTTGCTCAAGTCTGACGGAACTACTGAAGTGGTGAGAAGTATCCATGGAAAAGTCGCAGACAATCAGCAACTTTATAACTTCATCCTTAGTGGAGATCAGACCTATTATGTGAATGGAATAATGACGCATACAGAATTCTCTAAAGAAGAGCTGAAATAAGTGCAAGAAATGATCTCTCAACGATAGCCACCTACGGGTGGTTTTTGTGTTGCATTTGCTTGCAAAGCCCTTATAAATACGTATACTACACACAGCTTTAAAAGACCTATGTTCGTCGATCTGTCGCTTGCGATAGTGAGAACCAATGGGCAGAAATCACGTTGTGTATACAACGAGCATTCTGCTCGCGCATGCACAGCGTGATTTTTCATTTTGCGGTCTAGATA
>JBLHQB010000010.1:0-23392 GCA_047624725.1 Patiriisocius sp.
CACTCCGTCGTCAAAACGTTAACCACAAAAAAACACCTCCCAAAGGAAGGTGTTTTTTTGCGGTTAACGTTTTGACCATTGAGATGACTTTCGTGCCTTCTTTAGTCCAAACTTCTTTCGTTCTACTGAACGAGGATCTCGTTTGAGGAATCCTAGTGGCTTAAGTACTGATCGTCGATCAGCCTTTTCTTTTACTAGGGCTCGTGCAATTCCAAGTCGTACTGCTTCAGATTGAGCTGATAGTCCACTACCGTGCACCTTTACAGTGATGGTGTAGTCTCCTATTCCAGCTTCTTCTGCCCCAAGTGCTGACATTACGTCCTTCTCAAAAGCTTCATTTTGGAAGTAGTCTGTCAAAGACTTTTCGTTTACAACAATTGTTGTTTCTTTGGCAGGTGTGAGGCGTACTCGTGCAGATGCAGTTTTCCGTCGCCCAATCCCTTCAATATATTGTGCAATGCTCATAATAATTATTCAGTTACTACTAGGTTTTTCATCATAACAGCCTGTAGTTTGTTTCGCGGAAGCATCATTTTGATACTTCGTCGTACTGGCTCTGCAGTACCAAGACGTTCAGCTAGGTGCTCAAAAGTTTCTTCATTTCGTCCACCTGGGTATCCAGAGTAAGACTGGTAAATTTCCTTTCGCTTCTTATCAGACATATCAAGCTTACTCACGTTGATCACACTAACCTTTACAGGTGCAGCGAGGTTCTTCGTGAAGTCAGGCATGTCCTTACCAAGAAGGTATGTTGCAGCTTCAGTAGCTACGATACCTAATCGCTTCCCAGTTGCGTCAATTGTATATTCTCGTGTTTCCATAAGCTTATTCAACATATTCGATTACTGCTTCGTCTCGGCCTGCGAGTGTTCGACCCATTTTGATTACTCGCGTGTAGCCACCTTCTCGTTCTTTGAACTTTGGTCCAATTTCATCAAAAAGCTTTGAGATTGTTTCTGACTTTGGTTCACCAAGAAGTGAAGCAACTTGCCGTCGAGCAGCAATTGTTCCTTTCTTAGCGTGTGTTACCAAACGTTCTGCAAAAGGACGTAGTTCTTTTGCCTTCGCTTCAGTAGTTTTGATCTTACCATCACGAATGAGTGAAACCGCTAGGCCTCGCAAAAGAGCTGTACGCTGTGAGCGGACTCGTCCGAGTGTTCTGTTTTTATTTCCGTGTCGCATAATACTTTTCTTATTCGCTTAGCTTGGCACTCATACCGTTAAGAAGTGCAACGATTTCGTCGACTCCTTTTGGTCCGATACCGTCGAGCGCTAGAATATCATCTTTTTTCTTTCGCACAAGGCCTCCAACCGTTCGAATGTTTGCTTCCTCAAGGGCCGCAAGTGTTCGAGCTGATAGATCGAGTGTTTCAATTCGTGTTTTTAGAACGTCAGGATCCATTTCTACTTCTTCAGCTGCTACTTCTTCAGCAACAATTGGAGCATCTACAGACTCTTGTTTTGGTTCCTGGAAGCCAATAACTGATTTAAGCTGGTGAACCATCACCTCGATAGCTTGTTCAATAGCTTCCTTTGGTGTCATTGTTCCGTCAGTCTCAATAATAAGACGTAATCGGTTGTAGTCAGTTCGATCTCCAACACGCATGTTCTCTACTTCGTAGTTAGCACGTCGGATTGGTGTGAATACTGCATCAAGTGCAATAGTCCCGATATCTACCTTATCTTTCTGGTGAAATTCACGAGCAACATACCCAAGACCTTTTTCAACCGTAAATTCGATTTCAAGTTCTGTAGTTTTGTTTGTGATTTCAGCAATTTCTTGCTTTGGTGAAAGAATTTCAACCTGTGAAGGTACTTCAATATCTGAAGCAAGAACCATTCCAGCACCTTTCTTCTTAAGTGTGATAGTAACTGGCTCATCTCCGTGTAGCGCAAGTCGGATTCGTTTGATGTTCAGAAGGATGTTAATAACATCTTCCTTGACACCTGCAAGCGTATCGAACTCGTGTGCTGCACCGGTGATTTTCACTTGCGTGATCGCTGCTCCTGGAAGAGAAGACAGGATGATCCGACGAAGTGAGTTACCGAGCGTGTGACCGTAACCTGGGTACAGTCCATCAATTTCGTATGTACCACGGAATCCTTCTTCGCTTACGATTCGTGGCTTTGATGGTAGTGCAACGTTTGTTTCTAGCATAATGATTTACTTAAGTTAACTAATGAACTAAACCTATCGGCTGTAGTATTCAAGTACCTGTGCTGGATCAAACAGAGTTTCTGCAGGTTGGTAAGTCGGTGCTGCGGTCGCAATTCCTTCCATCTTCTTTAGATCAAATGACAGCCAGGCTGGCACTGATGCTGTTTCGTGCTTGTCGGCAAATTCTGTGAACATACCTGTGTTCTGACTCCCTTCTCGCACTGCAATAACTGAGTTCAGAGCCACTTTGTGTGAAGGAATACTTAGTCGCTTTCCGTCCACGTTGATGTGTCCGTGAGACACCATTTGTCGAGCAAACTGACGAGTCTTCGCAAGTCCTAGTCGGTATACCACGTTATCAAGTCGGGACTCGAGTCGTGCCATAAGTACTAAGATAGGCTGGTTACTCTTCTCAACAGCTTCGTTAACGTATCGACGAAGTTGCTTTTCTGTGATTCCGTAACTGAATCGCATTTTCTGTTTTTCAATAAGTTGACGTTTATAGTCACTCATCTGGTTTGGACGACGCTTTCGTGTCCGTCCTGCCCGCGCTTCTGAACGCGCGAACTGAGCTGTTTGTGTCTTTTCGAAAATTGGAGCGCCCAGACGCTTCGCAATTTTAAATTTAGGTCCTATTATCATAAGTCTATAATGTTACACGCGACGCGCTTTAGGAGCTCGAGGACCATTGTGTGGTACTGGAGTCTTGTCAGTAATCTTCGTTACGGAGATACCTTTACCTGTAAAAGCTCGTAGTGCTGACTCACGTCCTGCGCCAACACCTCGAATAACAACTTCAGCTTCCTTCATACCCATCTGAAGTGCTTTTTCACCGATAATTTCACCCACCTTTGCAGCTGCAAAAGGAGTACTTTTTCGTGAACCCTTGAAACCAAGTGCTCCACTACTTGCTGACATTACCGCATTACCCTTTGTATCACAGAGTGTTACAAGTGTATTGTTGAATGTTGCAAGAATGTTTAATCGGCCGTTAGCCAATTTCTTCTTAGGTACACGGTTAAGCGCTCGGGATGTTCCCGAAACGTCTGATCCGCCTCCTTTCTTTATGATTCGTTTCTTACCCATAGGAAATTTGTATAGATGCTAATAATAATATTTCTAAGTCTTTTCAAGCTTACGCTTACCAGATCCCATAGTTTTCTTAGCACCTTTGAGTGTTCGGGCGTTGGTTTTTGTCCGTTGTCCACGACATGGAAGTCGTTTAGCGTGGCGGCTACCACGGTAGGAATTAATGTCCTTCAAACGCTTGACGTTTGAAGCAACGGTACGCTTCAACTCTCCCTCGATAGTGAAGCTCTCTACCTTTTCTCGAATTGAGTTTTCTTGATCGGTAGAAATGTCGGTTGGCTTAGTGTACTGCTCGATTCCTAGCTCTCCTAGGATATCTAGTGCACGCTGCCGACCAATACCATGAACGGCTGTAAGGCCATATTCAAGGTGTTTGTTGTCGGGAATTGTAATACCTGCTATACGCATATAATTTGTAATCTATAAATTAGCCTTGTCGCTGCTTGTGACGAGGCTTCAACTTGTTAATAACGTACACACGACCTCGTCGTCGAACGATTTTGTCGTCTGGACTCATTTTTTTTACTGATGATCGTACTTTCATAATTTTAGTTATTAGTCCTAGTGTCTTGTATTCAGACGAAAATCTAAATACACGATACATTGGTCTAAATGCCCCTTATTACAGGCGCTTGATTATCCTACCTTTACCGCCGTATGGCTCTGGGACAATGACAACTCTGTCCCCCACAAGAACACGAATACGAAACCGTCGCATTTTACCAGCGAGGTATGCGATTTGAGGTTCCTCTGTGTCGTCTACTAACACTCGAAAAAGAGCGTTTGGAAGCGCTTCTTCAACTGTTGCGTATACGAGGTTTTCTTGTGATTGATCCATTAAACGTGCCCGAGTCTAACAAATACAAACGTATCCGTCAAACATGTTGTTAGTTTGTAAGTAATACAGTGCGTTGATTCCTACTCGATTATCTCGATAATCTCAATCTCAGCGATATCAATTGGGAATTTTGTCTTCCAGAATGGACGAATTACTGCTTCTGCTCGCTCAATTGCTGGGTATGCACCTAGGACACTGTTCAGAGCGGTCTTGTTGGCGTTTAAGAGGTCTGCCTTGAGTAATGCACCATCGTACTCCCATACGATTTGTGGTCGTCCTGCAAGGTTAAAGCTGAGCATTGTGTTGTTACTGATATCAGAAGAAGAGGTTGTTGCTTGCTTGTATTTGAATGTCAGAAGTTCAGTGTCAGTAATGCGAACATCTTCCCCTTCGTACCCTGGCACCGTTGCAGCTGCGATAAATGCCGCAAACTCAGGTTCCTTAAATAGTGGAATTCGCATGATCACCAATTCCTTGATAGTTGCGAGGTTGTCGCCGTACTCAATTGCCGGAAGTGACTCGTAGGTGAATGTTACTGCTTCATCAAAAAGAAGGAATCCCGCAGGTCGTTCTGCATCAATGCGTTCAAGTAGGGAATTCCGCAACTCCATCTGCAGTGCTTGCTTTGCTGTCTGCAGTTCGTTTTCGTCAATAATGAACCGTTGACCATTGAATCCTCCGCTAAATGTCTCGATTGATTCTGCGTAGAGGTTCTCAAATTCAGGTTCTCCCGCGAACCCTGGGATAGTAAATCGTGTAGGTGCGAGGTTGTAATCTTCACCAACTGCGTCAGCGAACACATCGGCAGTGATAACTCCTGGAAGAATGTCTCCTGCTTCGTTCTTGGTGTAGCCAGGGATGATTGCAGCGTCTTTAATACGGAAAATAAGTCCATTTGCTTCAAAACGTGTGTTTGTCACCAATCGCATTGGTGAAGCCTGGTGCTTGTTGTAGATCAAAATGGAACCCTCGGTGAGCTCTTTTACCTCTTCTTGCCCAGTAGCTGACACTTGCCGTTCCCCTTCAGCCTGCAGGGTCATGATTTCGTATGCCAGTTCTGAGGGTTGTGGTGTACGCATTGCTTCAAACGTAGCGTTTACATTAGGTTCGCGATACTTGGGGTATGTCGTAAGTTCAGCTCCCCCCATAAGCGTAGACGCGATAACACCCCCACCAACAACTACAAAAAAGATGATCATTGCATAGAACAACGACTTTCCCTTCTTTTTGTTGCCGTCAACGATGTGGATACTCATCGCATCATCAGAGTCCTCCGCTGCTGCACGTGCTGCCTGAGCAGGCGATCGCCGCATCGGGGTTCCTTCAACCGGTGTACGATTCTTTTTTGGTTGCGCAGGCTTAATGTCCTGGAGGTTCCATTTTTGTGTCATAGGATTAGTATACCGTGCTTATCTAAGTAGTAAAATTCCCTGTGTGGATTTTATGTGTTCATATTAAATGCCTGCACATGCTTTCTGTGGTAGTAGTGGGCTGAAAGGAGTATTGCAGTATCGGTGGATGTCGCATCTTTAAAGAGCAAGCTCGTTATGGGGTGTACACTATGGTTTGCGCCCGTTGCTTTCTTTGCAGCCTTTGCGATGTGATTAGTAAAAAATGCTTCAGTATGAGTTTCACAGTGCAAAAACAGTGTTTTAGGTATCGCCAATGCATCCCCCGTTCGTTTAAAGAGTTTTGCTACTTTATCTTCGTACGCTTCAATAATTACCTTCAGCTCCGCTAATTTAGCAGCTGACAATTTTGTTTCAACAAAACTCTCTCCTCCCTTCATGTAGGTATAGGCTTCTTCTTTAGGAATCTTGCATAAAAGCGAGATCTCACGAGCTAAACTAAAGGTTCCAAACGCATCGTGTGTTACATGGGTGAGTGTCTCGTCCCGCAGTACACCAATTTCCGTTGCTTCGCTGGTTACATCAATCAGACATGCCTCTGACGTGTCAGGATTAAGGTTTTTAAGTACATCATAAAAAAGATACATGAAAGAATGCGTCGTAAGTTCAGCTTTAGGTATGATCTTGTTCTTAGAGTCCTCAAGTACAGAAATGATCTTTTTGTGTGTGATTGCAATAATATGCGCAATAATCACCTCGCGTGTACTGATTTTACGGGGATTTACTACCGGATACCCGTTAATGGTCGTACGTATAGTCGCGTTATCAATTACCTCCAGCTGACTCTCTTGTAAGATTTCATTTTCCAAGATCGCAACAAATGCTTGCTTCTCAGCTGTTTGCGACAATTCTTCTATAAGATCCGCACCCACTTCAAACGGATGTTCGTCGGTAAAGTTGATTGATTTGGTGATTGTGTACGTCCATGGAGCTGAAATAGTCACCTGTACAGATCCAACTGAAAGATGTGGATGTGTTTCATGGAGTTTCTTCATCCCGTCACTTCCCAGTTGTAAAAAACTATTAACAAGTGATGTGGTAATTTCCTTCATCGGGATTGCGGTGTCAGCAATATCCTTTATAAGGACGTATGTCCGGTGCGACCAGACAATTTCAGGCTTCGCTTCTTGTACATCGGACACAATTATAGAAACACCAACGCTCCCTGAACCAATATCAATTATTACTCCGCATTGTTGCTGCGGAATCTTAGATGAAAAACCAAACATTAGTACAAGTATAACAGCACGATGCCAATAACATCGTGCTGTTATACGTCTCTAAGGGGATAGGATTTTCTTACTCTGTAAGTAATACAGCTTTTATTCGCCGTACTCCCGCTGATGATGACTCTTCCTTCTTTATCTTGAATGTACCTGGAATGTCAGTAAGGTTTTTGACGTGAGGACCTCCACAGAGTTCGCGTGATACCACTTCTCCATCCGCGGTCTTCATGGTGTATACCTTTACTTCGTCAGGATACCGATCCCAGAAGCTTCCTTCTATAGTAGGGTCATTCTCTGCATCAGTCTTGGCCATCATATCAAGGCTCACTTCCCCACCGTTTTTCATTGCGTTGTTTACAAAATCCTCAATCTGATCGAGTGTCTCTCGTTCAACTTTCTCAGGATGGGTGAAATCAAAACGCATTCGGTCTCCAGTAATGTTTGATCCAGCTTGGTGGATATGATCTCCTAGGAATTTCCGTAGACCTGCAAGCATAAGGTGTGTTGCAGTGTGGTATTGCACTACGGTGTCAGAGCTGTCGGCAAGACCTCCTTTGAATTTCTGTTCAGCTCCTGCTCGTGACTTTGCTTTGTGTTCTTTCATGAGTTCTTCAAACCCGTCTCGTTCAACAATCAGTCCTTTCTCGTGTGCGATTTCTTCAGTGAGTTCAATTGGGAAGCCGTAGGTGGTAAAGAGTTCAAACGCATTCTGCGCACTGATTGCCTCCTTTTTAATTGGATCTACAGTTTTATCAAGCACCTTCTTCCCGTCCACTTCAGTACTTGCTACATGAATCTGCAACGTAATTTTATTGAATTCCTTGAGTCCTTTCTCAAGTGTGATACGAAATTGTGTCTCTTCAGCTGCAATTGCATCAATGATTACTTGTTCTTGATCCCCGAGGCTTGTGTAGTGGTCTTTGTACGTGTCTATAACGCTCTTTGCGAGGTTTTTAAGCTCACCTTCAGGTATCTGCAGGATGTCAGCAAATCGAACCGCACGTCGCAATAGACGGCGAACGAAATATCCTTGCTCAGTGTTGGAGGGCATGACACCGTCGCCAATCATGAATACCGCGCCACGGATGTGGTCGGTCACCACTCTGAATGAATGTAGATCGTCATCATACTTCTTCCCAGATAGTTCCTGGATCTGCTCGACTACTTTCCATAAGAGATCTATCTTGAATACGTCTCCATCATTGTTAGCTGCTGCAGCAATACGCTCAAGCCCTCCTCCGAAGTCTACGTTTTGAGCAGGCAGTTTCTCAAACCCTGCATCAGTCTTGAGATACTCCATAAACACCGAGTTTCCGATCTCTAAGAAGCGACCGCAATCACATGCCGGATGGCAGTGTTCTCCATACGCAGTATCGTGTTCCGTCCCAAAGTCATAGAACATCTCGCTATCACCTCCTCCAATTTCACCCACCGGCATATTCTCAGGCTTCCCTGCTCGACTCCACCAGTTTTCTCCCGCGTCATAATAGAAAATACGCTCACCCTCTTGCATACCGCGTGCTCCTCCAGTATGAGCTGAGCCCATCTCACCAATACTGTTAGTAACCCCATGTTCAGCAAAGATACGTTGCCAGATTTCTGTAGCTTGTGTGTCTTTAGGGATATTTAGTTTTGAATCCCCTTCAAATGCGGTTACGTAAAACTTTTCGGGAGAAAGTCCAACTTCGTCAAAAAGAAATTTTGCTATCCAAGAAATCTGTTCTTCTTTAAAGTAGTCACCGAGTGACCAGTTTCCAAGCATCTCAAAGAATGTTGTGTGACGGTTGTCCCCCACATCATCAATATCCTCAGCACGGAAGCATTTTTGTGAGTCTGCAATACGTGTCCCCTTAGGATGCACTTCACCCATAAGATACGGCACCATCGGTTGCATGCCACTTCCGGTGAAGAGTGTTGTCGGGTCATTGTCTGGCACCAGTGCAGAAGAAGGAACAATGGCATGACCATTATCTTTCATAAACTGCAGGTATTTTTCTCGAATATCGTTTCCGGACACTGACATAGTAAACTCGTTAAGTTAATTGGCATTAAATATAGCAAATACTCTGAAATTTGCGAATTATAAGCTCAAAAGTTCGAGTACGGATCTCGAACTTATAGCCCTAAACTAGCTCCTACTGCGCTGGCGCAATCTGCTCCGCCGCACGTGAGTAATGGGGTGAATCCATAAAAGTAGATCTCAAGTGCGTACCCAACAACGATAAGGAATAGCCCAGCAAGACTCAGCCACTTCTCAGTTTGGAATGTTTTAAGAACCTTTGCATCAATACGGTGTTCACTTGAGATCTCGCCGTGTGCCTTAAGGATACCGATAACCAAAAGGACTTTCCCGATAACACTGATTGTGAGTCCCCAAAAGAGTAAATTCATATAGCTGTATTGTACAGTAGTAATATTTGGACTTATGCAGTGGCTGTGTAAAAGAAAACCAACCATAGATTAAGGTTGGTTTTCTTTATTTATGGAATTGTTTCTATGTCTTTCTTCACACTCTGCACTGGTCCCGCGCCACTAATAACTAATGCATCAGGATTGAGGTGTGCCTTGAGGGCTTGGTTAATTTCTTTTCGAGTCACCCCCAGCAACCTATTGGTGAACTCGTCGATTTCTTTAAGATTAAAGTCTGCGCAGAAGTATCCATGGAGTGTTGCAACACTTCCAACGAGCGAATCTGCAAGCATTGTTTGTTGTGTGGTTAAGATTACCCTGAACCGATCGTATTCACTTTGCGTGATACCACCTTTGTGAATCTTTTTGATTTCACGCAGGGTCGACGTAAGTCCCTGGAGTGCCTTATCAGGAGCGAAGAAGGTCATGACTCGCCAGTGTCCTTGCTCTGTCCCCTCTACCGTTTCTGTCTTCGCGTAAATACCGTAGGTAAGCCCTTCTTTTTCTCGCACAGTGCTCATTAAACGTCCAGTGAAGCCTCCCCATTTACCGAGTACACTTAAGCCAAACACAAAGGGAAGATAGTCTGGGTGATGTAGAGTCAGGGCCAATGGTGCACCAAGTGCAAACTCGATGTTTTGCTTGCTGGGTACATTATGTAGCACTGTCTTCGCTTTGGCTTCGTGTTGTGTGTGTTCACCTGTAAACGTAATTGCTTCCACACCCTTCTTGCAATGGTCAACGCTCTTAGTCAGTAATGCAACACTTTCCTTGCTTCCACCTACGGTCACAGTCCAGAATCCACCACGCACTTTAGCGTGTAGTTTTTGTAGATCAGCTGCAGTAACAGCTGCGAGTTCAGTAATAATTTCCTCAGGTGTACTGGTGTGACGTCGGTCCGTTTTACCATATAGTTCATTGGTGAACCGTTCAGGCGCAATAGCTTTTGCATTTTCTTTATGTTCAATCCGCTCGTTTGTTGCTTGTGTGATGATTCGTGTTAGCTCTGACTTTGTGAACGCGGGACTGGTTACCATCGTTTCAAATAGCTTCAATAACTTCGGAAGGTTTGTATCTAGTGATTTAAGGGTAAAGGTCAGGCGCCCGTTACCAATAGCAATGCCAATAGAGGCACCGAGCATACTTACTGCATCAATGAACGCTTCACGATCGTACTTCCCTGCTCCCGAGAGCATTGCGTCAGTGTATACAAACTCTGTTGCTGAACCTTTGATCGTATGTGCTTCGTGCACATCAACAGTCATCTTGCAGTAGACGGTTCGTTCATTCTTTTGTATGACTGCACCACCGTTGTAGTGCTCTCCTTTGAAGGTAATTTTTTGCATATTAGTTTGTTCCATTAAAGTACCCGATAGTCATCTGATCAAGTGTAAAGAGTTCCTTGCTGAGTGTGATCAGTTGCTTTGGAGTGATTGCTTTCAATTTCTTTTCAGTATCAAGGTATTCTTGCCATGCATCTGCTGATACATATTCAGTAAGGTCCATGGCCATACGCATTGAGCTGCCCTGTGCGAAGAATTCGTCAGTAAGCGCTCCTTGAATAGTTTTATGTAGTAGCTTATTGAGGTCTTTAGCATTGAGATTTGCGATAATTTCTAGTACCTGTTTTTCAACATCTGCATGAACGTGACCTGGAGCTATTGTGACGAACACCATCCCAAGATTCACTTCACCAGTAGGTTCAACCATACCCTCAACACTTGTAGCGATTCCTGTATCTACCAGCGCCTTGTGTAGAATACTATCAATACCACCAGCTAGTGCTGAAAAGAGCATTGAGGCTTCAAACCATGATTGTGTTGGGAATCCGGCGTGCTTTACACCAAGTGCCAGCACATTTGTAGTTGACGGTCTATCGATCGATACACGGCGTACTCCCTCCTGCTTGGGTTCACGAACTTCGTGTCGAGGAATTGAAGTCTTCGGGTTAGTTAGGTGAGCAAACTGCTTCTTCATAATCTTTAAAGCATCAGACAAATCAATATCACCGACAATAGTCATTGTCGCGTTATCTGGACGGTAGTAGTTTTTGTAAAACGCATCGAGTTTCGCGGGTGTATAGGCTTCGATGTCCTCACGGAATCCGATAGTCTCATGTCCGTATGGGTGTGAGTGGAATGCACTGCAAACCATCTGCACACTTAGTGCGAAGTACGGATCGCCAAAGTACATGTCGAATTCGCTGAGCACATTGCCACGCTCAGGAAGAAATTCTTTGTCGGTAAGCACAACACTCGTCATTCGTTCAGCTTCCACTTGAAGTGCGGTCGCGAAGTGTTCAACAGGATAACTGAAGAAGTAGGTCGTTCGATCTTTCCACGTGTTGGCGTTAAGAATACACCCAACCTCGCGTTCAAACTGCATTGCGCCAGAATCCACCTTTCGCTTAAGATCGAATGTGGTTGGCTTAAAAAGCATGTGCTCAAGCATGTGTGCCAGTCCGGTCTCTCCTGCCTGTTCGTCACGAGCACCAACTTTGTAGGTAATGTTTGAAGTAACCACACCTGTGTCTGCCACGTGTTTGTGGAGTATGGTAAGACCATTACTTTTTAACGTATATTCAGTAAAGCCTCCTTTCTTTGCGACGAATGTGTAGCCAGGAACGTTAGTAGCGTTCGTTGCTTTCTTTGGTATTTTTGACATCGGTTATGAAATTCTTATATTCAGTAAAAACGTGATTGAATTCGTTGAGTATATCACTCTTGAGTCTTCGGTTGATTGCGTTGGCAATGTCTTGGTATTGTACGAGTCTATCGTCCAGGTCACCACTAAATTCTTTGAGGAATCGTCCATGATCATCGTAATACTCTTCCACCATTGCACGCATGTTGTGGATCTTATCCGCCGCTGCAATCAGTAGTGACTCTTGAGGAGCTTTACGTAATTGCTTTGCATAAATAGCTTTGCGCTCCTTCCACCCGTATTCCTTAGTATCTGTGTCCTGAGGTTCACTGAGTGCTTCTACAATCTCTCGCACCTTGCCACCAAAGTCGTCTTCAAGTTCAGCTGCAGTGTAATCAGTGTCTTCGAGTGTATCGTGCAGCAGTGCGCCGATAAGGACATCTTCGTCTTTGGTGTAGTCCAGTGCAATCATTGCGGTCGCAAATAAATGACTCACGTACGGCATTGGAATTGATCCTTTGCGCACCTGGTCTTTGTGTAAAATGGTAGCCGCACGCAGTGCTTGCTCTATTCGGTATGAGTACATAATGATTTAGTGTAACACTTAGTGTTCAGATATCTGGTGTTATGCACGCAGGCGGTTTTGACGACCTGCATTGGGGTCATTGTCGTTTGCCGCACTTTCTCGTGCTTTTCTGAGATTGCTTTCTGTTGTCTGCATCTTAACGCTCCAGGACTTCTCCTCACGCTCCTCCTGTCGGATCTTGTCATCAATCCGTTTTTTATCACGATCCATGTCGAGTATTGCTCGTTCTTGTTCCTTACGGTGGTCAGCTTCAAGTTTTGAATACTTTTCACGCGAGGAGTCAAATGCTTCTTGGGCCTTTGTGTACTCCAACTGTGCTTTATCAAAAGCGATACGCACCTTATCTACGTTGGCAAGATTGCGTTCCATCTCCTGCTTCGCTTTTTCCATATCAGAAGCAGTTCGCGATGGACGACTGTTCTCATTGGCAGTAATATCCATCAGTTCTCGCTGTAGATTACTGATTCTTTGACGAACAGCGCTTACATTGTCGCGCGCAGTGTCATAGTTTCGTTGTGCATCTCTTTCTGAATTTGCCATACTAATTGAGTTATTTAGATTATAGTACCACGCCTATTTTACCAAAATACCCAAATACAATGCCGGGTCTTGTATTTGGGTATTGTTTTATTGGTACTTGTTTTTTAGGTTCGCGATTGTTGATGCAGGAGTTGATTCTGCATTACTTACCTTTGTTTCTTTGTAGATTTTCTGGAGTTTCTTCCCGCATGCTTCACGGTATGGGCAGAACTCACACTTCTCACCAATTGCAGGAAGATGGTCTTTCTCAAGACAATCCTTAATCTTCACGAGAGTTGGTTCAATCCAGCTTATGTCAGTTTCTACTGGCACAATAGTTGTCTCAAACACCAATTTCCCGTCAAAACCGTCTTCGTCCTTGCTAGCGTTTGCGTAGACCAGGTACCCAGTATCTTCTACCTTGAATCCGTTCTGTTCAAGAAGCCATTTGTATACGCCAAGTTGTCGTTTGTATTGTTGATCCCACGGGCTGTCTGAGAGTTCAGTAATAGAACCGTCTTTAGATGTTGATTTGTAGTCGACTATAATCAACTTACCGTCTGGGTTCATCCAAATGTCATCGATCGCTCCTGATACCGTCATGCCAAGATCGTGCTTGAATTCGATACCTTCGAAGTTCTCACGCCATGTGTGCATGTTCACGTGCTCAAACGGTACAGCATTAATCTTATACTGCTCCATTACGGGGTGTGCAGTCTTCGCTTCACGGTGCACATCAAACTCTTTCTTGAAGAGTTCATCTACTGCGATATTCAAGTTAAACGACGGGAAGCCTGGACGTTTTGTCCCTAGCTTGTTATCAAGATAAAAACAGCGAGGACACTCAATGAAGAAATCGAGCTTTGAGCGTGATAGTCGCCACTTCTTTCCACCATAGTTCCAGTCTGCAGATCGGTTCGGGTTGTATTTGTATTCGTAGGCCATGACAATGAAATATATTTCTAAGTAGGAACAGTATACCACTACTCAAAAAGCTCCCAAATGGGAGCTTTTTGAGTATCTATAGAGAAAGTATTACTTAGCAGTAAATGTTCCAAATACGTCACCAATCTGTACGTCGTTAGCAAGATTGAAACTTCGGTCGCCGTCTTCTGTGAAGAATACAACTGCGTAGTCACGTCCAGCTGTTGTGGGAGCCACAAGAGCTACTTCGCTTGGTACAAGACCTTGTTCCTTGCTGTATCGTACAGCACCAAGGATACTTCCAAGCTGTCCGTTGGGGTATGAACGCACTGCTACCCATCCTTCTTCTGTTGGGAATGTTGCACTTTCTAGTGCCACACTTGATCCAGCAGCCTGATCAGCAACTGATACAGCTCCGTCTCCAACTTCTAATACTGCAATTTCAGCAACTGCTTCTTCTTCAGCTTCTTCAGTTATTTCTTCACCTTCTTCCATTTCAGCTACCTCTGAAGACTCCTGTTCGTTCATGTCATCGCTGTGTGCTTCTTCAGTTGGAGTCCCTGCGAATACCCATACGAGTAGCCCACCGATAAGGAGACCTGCGATAAATGAAACTACTGTCTTTTGACCTTCTTGCTTTTCCTGTTCTGACATACTAAAACTCTGTAATAATGCTTATATAATAGGAGTATACCAATATTGTTCGCACACGCAAATATTGACAAAGGCGCGCTGATGTCTTAGCCTGCCCGCTTCTTTCCACACAAAGCTTCCGCTTCAAGGAGTACAGCCTGTGTTTTCTTTGCTCCAATATGTGCAGGTCGGAGTAATTCTGGTTTCTTGAGGATGTCAGAACAGATGATAACTCCTCGTGCGATAAGTGCCTTTTTCTGTGATTGAGAGAGTGATTGTAGTACGGTAATTGGGTAGAGACCTGATTTTTGGATACGGTCGTGGAGGTTGTTTCCCTTTGGATAATCCCAACTTAAGAGCTCTAAACCTGAACATTCTGCATACTTCTCTGCAGTTGAGGTGAACTTAGTGTTCGTGATGATCATCATGCGTGTGATGTCACAAATAGCATCGTTGCAAATACGAGTTGCCTTAAGGTCGATCAGTCGTGCGAACGAATACATCGCTACTTGCAGGTCTGATTTAACACCGGGCCGCGAGTGAAATTTTGCTTCGACAACAAAACTGTCAGTCTCGTTATACGCCGCAACGTCTAGTTCATGCATTGCACACTTCCCTTGCAGGTTTACTCGGGTTCGTGTGTTATATCCCTCACTTTCAAAGAGTCGTGCTAAGAAATCTTCAAACGGAAAGCCTGTGGGTCCAAGTCCAAACAATGCTCGACGCAACGAGTACCGTGCACGAATAGGCATCTCACTATTACGCAAGAGTTCAAACGCGTGTCGATAGATTTCTTGGGTTTTAATTCCGTCATGGAGAATCGCTTCTACTTTAGTGACGACATCGGTAATTTCAGCCTTGGTTGCACCGGCTTTCTGGAGTGATCGATGCAATTTTTTAACATCAAATGCTTCACTGTTCCCATCGGCTTTAATTACTTGGAATGACATTGCGTAATGATACCACCTCCTAGGCAGCGAGTACCATCATATAGTACACATGACTGCCCAATGCTTGGTTGCTCGGTCTCGGTAAGGAGCTCTATTTCCATTGTTGTATCGGTAATTGCGACTGCTCTGCAAGTAATTGGATCTTGTCGGTAGCGTGTTTGTAGTTCAAGTGTATCGAGCAATGTTATTGGTGACCCGATAAGGTTTAACGAGGTAAGACAGATTCGTTCTGACTGCCTTGTTTCTTTCCGGTTTTCACTTACGGTAATTGTATTGTTTTCGACATCACGATTAGTTACGTACAGGGCTCCACGGTATGCGTCCTTTGTATGGATACTAAATCCGTGTCGTTGCCCTGTTGTATACACCAATGCACCTTTGTGTGTACCGATAACTTCACCTGCTTCATTAAGAACACGCCCTTCTTGCAAATCAATGTAGTGACTGAGAAATTCAGGAATATCAATATGCCCTAAGAAGCACACACCTTGGCTGTCTTTCTTGTGTGCAGTAATCAATCCAGCATTTTCAGCCTCAGCACGAACTTGATCTTTAGGACTATTTCCAACAGGAAGCAAGGTTTTTGAAAGTTGCTCATGGGTAAGTGTCCACAGGAAATACGTTTGATCTTTGTTTGTATCAATTCCACGATGTAGTTCGAGTCCGGATCTCGAACTTATAGCCGTATTTTCGTTGCGTTGTGCGTAGTGGCCTGTAGCGATGTAATCAGCACCATGTTCTTCAGCGAAGCGTAAGAATGCACCGAATTTCACGTATTTATTACACATCACGTCAGGATTAGGAGTTCGTCCTTCTTTGTATTCGTTTATGAAATAGTCAGCTACATCGTCTTTGTATGCTTGTTCAGCGTCGCAGGTAAGAAATGGGATATCAAGTTTTGCTGCAACACGCATGGCATCCAAACGTTCTTGCTCCCAGTTACAGTCAAGGAAATCAGGTTGCCACACCTTAATAAACACACCTGTGACAGCGTATCCTTGGTTAATAAGTCGTAGTGCAGCTACAGAAGAATCAACTCCTCCTGATAGGCCAACGAATACTTTTTCTTTAGTGTCCATATTGTGAGAAAAGAGTATCACAGATTAAAGTAAAAGGCGCCCAGAGTTCTGGGCGCCTTGTTGTATTAGTATGCGTCTTCAAAGATTTTCTTTACAGCATCGGCAGCAATCCGTTGGTCGATTTGATTGTTCCATTCAGCTGTGGCGGCTTCGTGGTACTCGATTTGATCCTCGAGTGTGATGTCATTTGAAACTGCAAGGAAGAGTGCAAAATCAAGTTGTTCCCGATCAGTAAGGTACTGATCAGCAGTTTCATTGAAGTCGCCCAGAATTTGTCCAAAAATGCATTCGTCGCTAAATCCAATGTGGAAACTGTCAGGAATGATTCCTTTGTGCCAGCCTGGAGAAGTTATATCCATCCATAGGGAGCCGTTAGCTACTCGTTTGGGAAGTTCCTGTAGGTGTGTCACAACGTCCATTGTTCTCTCCTTTGTTGGTTGCTGATTAAACCTATGTCAGACCCAAAGGTTTGTCAATGTCTATCGTAAATACCGTGCAATATTTCGATTGTGTTCTGCAAATGTCTCTGCATAGTAGAACTGCCCGTCTGCATCAGTTATGTAGAAGAAGTTGTCTGATGGGATTGGGTCGAGAACTGCTAGGATCGACATGCTTCCGGGGTTCCCAATTGGTGTTGGTGGCAATCCAGTGTTTAGATACGTATTGTATGGAGAATCAGTTTCTCGGAGTTCTGAAGCAAGTTGTCCAGGTGCTAGTTCGTTTAGTGGTGTATCTATGACGTACTCAATTGATGCATCAGCCTGTAGGGCCATGTTTATATCTAACCGATTCTGGAGAATACCTGCAACCATTCCCATGGACCCTTCATCGTTGGCCTCACGTTCGATTATTGAAGCAAGGACAAGAACTTCGTACTCAGTAAAGGCTGATACTTCGATCTTTGCTCGCAGAGGATCAATGAATGCTTCGTAGGCGTCATTTTGCAGTTCTACTAATTCTTCTGCCGTAAATGTCTCAGGAACGAAGTATGTCTCAGGAAACAGGTATCCTTCTTTGTCTTTTGTTAATACTAGATACTCCTCTGGATCAAAATCGTCGTTTAATGTGTTGGTGGCTATCTCTGCAATCTGCGTAAGTCGCACTCCTTCGGGAATAGTTAGTGGGATTGTGTCATGCACAATGTCTTGAGTTGCTAGCTTCTTCGCAACATCAAACAGTCCAACAGGAGTCTTGAATGCATACTCACCTGCGTAAATGGTGCTCGGGTCGTATGAGTATGCGATAACGGTATATAACATTAACTCAGAGCGTACAATTCCCTCTTCCTTGGCTGCGGCTGCAATATCGCGTGCTGACATGCCTCGTTCAACTTCAAACTCCGTCATGGGAAGAAATGAGTTTGGTGCGGTAAGAAGAAGACGGATGTAGAAAAATAATACAAGCGCAATGATAACGGATACAATGAGTACAAATTTGAACATCTTCTTTATTGATCGTCCTCTTGGCGTTGGTTGTGTTTCTGACATGTTGTTTATATAGGTAATTTGCCCGTTGGTAGATTGCTTGGTGCATCGCTTCGTGTTGAGGTCACACGGTTAAGTGTTGGAGTGATTGCTACACCTCCTGGGAGATGAAAGATTGTCGCCATCTCTTCTGCGGTCATAATCTTGTAGCTCATACCCCCCGACTTCTTGTATAACTTTCGTGTTTTGTATTCCTTAAGTTCAGCTTTCTTTAGTGCTGGACGCTTTTTATTAAACGGGTCAGAAATGAAGTTATAGTTGAAGTCTGTCCGCCATCGAATACCAATTCCATTTCGATCCTTTAACTCAGTTTGTGAAATCATTCGCGACATACGAGCAAATAGTCCTCCATCGTAGTCACGTTCGTTCTTGTTTGATATGTAGATAATTCTGCAGGCGAATTTGAATGGCACTTTCCCGACATTTCGTTCCATTGCTTCAATGGTGTCACGTTCTCCGGTTGTGATTCGTGGCATTCCATCAAGATCAGCTACGCCAGTCTTTGTCTTTCCGTCACGCATCATAATCTTGTCAATTTCAGCAGCAACATCCTTATCCCATGTACCCTTACTTCGCAGTTGACCATTTTTAAAGTTTTGCGCACGATGCGCAATACAGATGAACTGCACCCACATCTGTTGGTGTGGTTGAATGTTTGCTAATACTTCGAGCATTGGTGTCATTGGATCAAGTTTCTCCTCTTCTTTAGGGAGCTTATCCATCCCCAGGTCGATGTAGGTTTTAATCGGGTATACCTCATTATTCTTCTTCGCAATATGAAAACTCATGAACGAAAGACCTTTTAAACTCTTTGGTATCTCAGCAGTGTAGTCGAGATCGAGTTTCTTAATCTCCACCCCAGGATACTGTGCATACATGTTGTCAGTTAGCGAGGGTGCAAACTTATTTGGGGTGGTGACATAGAAATGCACATCACCTCCACGTGAGACAAGCTCAAAAGTGTATGGCAATGGTCGCTTTCCATCAAGGTATGTCTCCATGAGGTTGTCAGGGCTTGCAGCATTGTAGATCTGATTAAACACGTTCTCCATTGCTTCGGGAGATTTAAATACTTCTGGAGGGAGAATGATTTCCATTACCGTTCGTCCACTGTTGAGGCCAAACTTCTTCCCGACCATATTCATATAGATAGTGAAGAACGCCAAGAAGCTCATGATTGGTAGCCAGATAGGAGCCAAGGCAAAGACGAAGCTTACAATTTTGGATTGTGGAAGTCCTATCTTATTAAAAACAAAGAAAATGATGAACAAGCCAACAACAAAAGCGACTACTCCGTAGTCGATGTCCTCTCCGTCTAAAAATCCAAATATTGATCCAAGAACTGGAATGTCTCGTGCTGCCATTGTGTACCATTGTACAACATGAGTGCATCGATTTACACAGCAGTGCGTGCGTGAGTTGGATAACTTCACGACGCTGGATTGCTTCCTTACATGAACTGTACACCTTGTCAGTATTTTCATAAATGTAAAATACCAGGTAAGGTCTTGCTAAGTGACATTGAGTCACTTCTCACTACACGCCTCGCAAAGACGAAACACTGTCTATGTATCATGTATGATACATAGACTATTGTTACTTAAGGAGCTAATGCTCAGTACATACTGCTTTTACACGTCTTTGCGAGTGTTAACGAAGTAATCCAGCAAGTAAGTAAAAACAGCTCCCGAAGGAGCTGTTTTCTTATTTGTATAGTCAACCTGTTGTGGAAGTTGTGTTATTTAGAGTAGGTGATATTTTTGATCTCCTAGTCCAGCAATTTCTTCTTGGTTTACGTAGGGCAGTCAGGCTCAAGAGAATTTTGGATCTCTATAAGTAAAAGTTACTACACTATTAAGAAATTGGGGCATAAATGCATAATATGCCCTCTGGGCATTTATTTATTCAACTACCATGTACGTGCTGTTTGCCAGTCGCTTGAAGATGTTTGCATCTTGCAAGTTAACTACAATAGTATTGTCCTTCACGTAACGTTCCTTTCGGACTTTGTCGATAATTTCTTCTCGAGAAAGTGGACCGTGTTGGATAAGGATGTCGCGCAGTACGTCTTTAACGACTCCTGCTGAGTATCCCCATTCTGTAAGTGCGTAGAGACCACGTCCTACTAATACAAATCGTTCATCTTTGATCAACTCATTGTGTGTAGTTGCCGTGTGTGCTTTCTTTCCGAAGAGGTCTTCGATAGCTTCTGCTACTTCTCGGAAGTGCATTGGTGACCCGTGTCGCTTTACCACAAGGTATGCATAATCTCGGATTCCTTTTACTCGTACGTTAGGAGATGTTGCGTCTCCCCATTCTCCTAGAGGATTTCGAGCGATATCCTTTGAGATCTGTAGCCATCGCTTGAGTACCACGTCATCGTGATCATCCGCAATGTCGATAAGTTCTTCTCGGAATCGGTTGAGCATGTCTTCTTCTTCGATCAGCTCATCTCGCTTAAGTCCTTTGTAGACACTTTTAAGTGCTGTTTCTACATACTCAGCAGTTCGCTTTTCTGTATACCATCGGTGTGCGTATCCAGCACTTTCTTTACTGCGGTAGAAGGGATTCCCGATTACTAGGAGGAAGTAGATGTGGTTTCGGAGGATTGGATCAGTAGTGATTTCATCAAGAAGTACGTGTTCAGCGATAAGACCGCCACCAAGACTTTCAATAATCTGGTGTAGCTCTGTGAATACTTCTTCAAACTCACCGTAGACGTCAGACTTCTGGATTGATTGAATACCGTAGTTTTCAATCTGTCGTACACGTTCTCGTGTAATGCCATATGTCTGACCAATAGCTTCGAGTGTGAAGTTTTCACCATCTTTAGCTAAACCATATCGTTTCTCAAGAACATCTCGAGCTCGATCAGGCAGTGCTGAAAGTAGTTTTTTTGTTGTTTGTTTTGGTTTAAAAGTAATCATACTAATCAATTTGTTAATCAGAAACGCATATTAATAGGCGTTTTCCCTCCTACTTCCCTTTTGATACCCCATTTTTATCATAGAACTTGACATGTGTCAACACTATTGCCTAAGACTTGTTAGACTTACGTAATGATAATGTTGAGTATTTTGCCAGGAACGTAGATTATTTTTTTGATATCCCCCACAATCTTCCCTGCAAGTACTTCATCTGCTTTGGCTGCAGTCATTGCAGTATCCTCGTCCGCGCCTACACTCAATGTAATACTCCCGCGCATCTTTCCATTGATCTGTACACCAATGGTTACTTCGCTGTCTGTAGCAAGATCCATATCAGCTACCGGGAAACTCTGAAGATGGATAGATTCAGTCTTCCTTGTTGCTTCGTAGAGTTCTTCGGTAAGGTGTGGCGCGAATGGTGCGAGTAATCGCAAGAAGATTTCATACGTTTCTTGGGTTAATGCATTCTTTTCAACAAGGTTCACAAATACCATCATCGCTGAAATTGATGTATTAAACTTACATTCAGGAATATCCCGAGAAAGCTTCACTATGGTCTTATGAAGCTGCTTAGTTACTTCCTCAGGCTCAGAGCCACTAATGTGTTCTGATAAGCCGTATACGCGCTCTAAGAAGCGTCTGATGCCAGCAATACCACCCATATCCCATGGATAGTTGGCAGTTTCTGCGTACGGACCCATAAATGCGAGATACATCTTTACCGAGTCAGCACCAACGCGCTGTACATGATCATCAGGATCAATCACATTCCCCTTAGACTTACTCATCTTGTTTCCATCAGGGCCAAGGATCAGTCCACGGTTGATACGTCGTGCGTATGGCTCACTCTCAGTCACTAATCCCATATCAAGGAGTGCCTTTTGCCAGAATCGAGAATACAGAAGGTGCATAGTCGTGTGTTCCGCACCTCCAAGGTACAGATCAATCGGCATCCAGTCTTTCTGCGCTTCCATTGATGACATAACGTCATCATTTTGGTTATCAAGATATCGCAAGAAGTACCATGAAGAATCAACAAATGTATCAAGTGTTTCAACTTCTGGTGTCCACCCTGTACCAAAGATGTCTTCAGTTCGTTTCTTAAGCTCCTCGCTCTTAGCAAGTGGAGGTACTCCGGTCGGTCGGAAATCTACATCTTCAGGCAAAAGCCACGGAAGATGCTCCTTAGGTACTGGGTGCGCCTTCCCTTCAGGATCGTACACAATCGGGATCGGTACACCCCAATATCGCTGACGCCCAACAGACCAGTCGCGTAGACGGTAAGTGTTTGTCATTTTCCCACCGACTTTCTCAGTGATTGCTACTTTAGCTTCTTCAGTGCTCATTCCATTGAATTGTCCAGAGTTGATCAGTTTTCCATCAGTGTGAATCAGTGCACTGGAAGAATTATTGATTATTTCTTCAAGAGCAGCACTTGGAGATTCATATTCACCCTGTGAGCCAAGGTCGTTAATGGTACTTGTTGTAAACACATTCGGATGATTTACATAATTGATTGACACCTTGAATTTAATTGCAAAAGCATAGTCCCGCGCATCGTGCGCAGGTACCGCCATGATTGCGCCAGTCCCATACCCTGCTAATACATAGTCAGCGATGAATACCGGAATTTCCTCTCCGTTGGCAGGATTGGTTGCAGTAATACCTTCGAGCTTCACTCCAGTCTTTTCTTTTGTGTCATCAAGACGATCTTGCTCATTCTTTTTCTTGGTTGCGTCGATGTATGTTGCGACTTCATCCCAGTTACTTAAAGCTTCCTTGTTCTTGGTTACCAATGGGTGCTCGGGAGCTAATACCATATAGGTAGTACCAAAGAGTGTGTCGGGTCGTGTAGTGAATACCGTTACAGCATCACCTGTAGAGAGGTTAAAGGTAATCTCAGCTCCTTCAGAGCGTCCGATCCATCGACGTTGCGATTCCTTGATGTGTTCTGGCCAGTTCACTGTCTCGAGATCATCAATAAGACGATCTGCGTAATCAGTAATTTTAAGCATCCATTGTGGCATTTCCTTCTTCTCAATAGTAGTTCCACATCGCTCACAGGTATCATCAGCAAGCACCTGTTCGTTGGCGATCACTGTATTACAGTCAGAACACCAGTTCACGATCCCTACTCCTCTATAGGCGATGTCTTTCTCGAAGAACTGTGTGAACATCCACTGTGTCCATTTGTAATATGAAGCATCGGTAGTTGCAGTAGTCTTATCCCATGAGAAAGAAGCCCCCATGCTTGTGAGCTGTTCTTTCATGTATGCGATATTCCCTTCAGTCCATTCCTTTGGATTGAGGTCGCGCTTGATCGCCGCATTCTCAGCAGGAAGGCCAAATGCATCAAACCCTATTGGGTAGATCATCTGCTTGCCGGTCATACGTCCATGACGCACATAGATGTCAGGAACTGCAAAAGCATGCCAGTGACCGACATGTAGGTTTCCAGACGGGTATGGAAGCTCTACGAGCACATACTCCTTCTCTTTGGATGTGTCACGTTCACCTA
>JBLHQB010000011.1:0-20987 GCA_047624725.1 Patiriisocius sp.
GATTCAAAAAACCGTCGAGTAATGATCATTCGGGTAGACATGGACAGCATAGCAAAACACCCTTATGATTTTTTGTTACTAGGTTAAGACGATATCATCTCTATAATTTTTAAAGTAATAATGTGTGTGAGGTCATATGTGAATTCTGAGGTATCTATTCATAAGTAATTAGATAAAACCAACACTAAGTTATTAATAAAAAGAGTAAGGGATTCGAAGCTTACAGCTTCAGTCTGCCTTTTGGACATATTGCTTCGCTTCGCTTGCAATCTAGCTCAAAAGCTTTTCGAATCGTGCAACGCTTTTCTTAAGAAAAGCTGCACCCTTACTCTCCGCATATACAAAAACGCCCCAAAGGGCGTGATTGTATTTGCGGAGAGTAAGGGATTCGAACCCTTGGAACCGTTTAAAGTTCGGCAGTTTAGTAAACTGCTGCTTTCGACCACTCAGCCAACTCTCCGTTATTTAATTGTCGACAAACGTCCTTCTTACAGAAGCTGTTCAGGTTATCACTCTAACGAGATGGTAACCTCTTGCAAAAGTCTCCCAGACTTTCTCACCTCGCGAGCTCGGATGAAGTGTCTCCCAGACACTTCATCCACTCAGCCAACTCTCCATGTGTTCAATACAGCTAGAGCAGTATAGCTAATTCTGAGGGAAATATAAAGGCAGTAACTGACGACGAGAGGTGAGAAAGTCTGGGAGACTTTTGCAAGACTCACTGAGGATCATTATGAGCGGATGCGAAGTAATGAGTCCAATGAGTGGACAGATCCTGTAAGGACTCTTTCATTACATGAACGGTGCAGCGTTTGGATATTTTATTTCGCTTCGCTCATAAACTATCTCAAATCGCTTTTCGAATCCTCCGTAACAGTCCCTCGGACTGTTACTCTCGTCTGCACAAATGAAAAAACGCCCGAAGGCGTTCTTTCATTTGCGGAGACGAGAGGATTCGAACCTCCGGGGGCTTAACACCCCACTTTCTTAGCAAGAAAGCACGATAGACCACTCTGACACGTCTCCTTGCGCACTATACTACGTTACTTATTATATCTTTTCAAATGCTTTGGATTGCTGGACCCAATTAAACGAAAATAAGTGCTCACATCAGCGACACTTTCTAGTCGTACGTCAAACTTTCCTGAAAGTCTCGCTTTCATTCCTAATGTCATGAGTGAGGTGTGAACATCACTTCTTAGGGGCTGTGATGCACTGGTGAATGAAAGTTTCTTATATGCATACACTTTTCCACTGGATGTGTAGTTATGTGTAAAAATAGATCCATCGGTATCGACCAATCCACGTATACAGGCCTTTTTGTATAATTCACTTTCAAGTATCCATTGGGGTATTGAGATTTGATGGGCAACCTTATTTCCTTTAACCAACCCAACGGATTCCGTTAAAAACTTTACAATCTCGACCCTAGAAAGAACAACTGTTCTGGTATTATTATTTTCCCTAATATAAACACTGGGTTCAAATCCAAATAATTTTTTACACAAGGCAACAACAAAAACTGCATACTCCTTATCGGTTTTTAGATTCAAGGTAATCGTAACTTGATAGTTAGTTATTCCACCGTCACCAAGAACAATGCCGCAGAATTCAGCGAGTAATTTACTCTCCTTAGGAAACTTCACTTGTCTTGGCGATGTAATTGAGTCCTTTTGGTGCTTCCCTTTCTCTTCCCACCATTGCTGTCGTTTCTCTTTTCTATAAGATTCATTGACGGGTACCTTTCCGTATTTTTCAATTGTCCTGCTACCTCCCAACTGGCCAGCGGTTCTATTCTGGTCACTTCTTGATAGTCTGGTCACCTTTGGAAATTGTAGACAATACGCTTTACTTATTTTATCTACTGACTCATAGCTCATCAGAAACTGTTCATTTTGCCATGTTCGGATTGTCCGCTCTGAACACATGCACAACTTCGCGATATCAGAAACAGACGCTTTATTACGCGCCTGGAGAATAAATTCGTTCTGTAAGCCAGTACGGGAAAATTTTGCCCTGTCTAACTTCGACGATTCAAGCATGTTGCTATTATAACATAAATATAGGCCCGCAAAATATTACTTTGCGGGTCTATATTTATGTTTCCCTACTTTCCTTTCTTCACTACACTCGCCACCTTTTTGGCTAAATCTTTAGTCATCACTCCGGGGATGATTTGTTTGGCTGTTGGCTTTGAAACTAGGCTTGCGATCTTCTTTGCTGCTGCTAGTTTCATTTCATCGGTGATTGCGTCTACTCCTGAGTCTAGTGCGCCGCGGAAGATTCCGGGGAATACTAGTGAGTTGTTTACCTGATTAGGGAAATCACTTCGTCCGGTTGCAACTACTGCGGCACCAGCGAGCTTTGCGTCGTCTGGCTTAATCTCTGGAATTGGGTTTGCTAGAGCGAACACTACTGCCTGCGGTGCCATCTTTTCGATATGTAGTCGGGAGATAGTACCTGGACCTGATACTCCGATAAGTACGTCAGCACCATCAACGGCATCAAGCACTTCCCCTTTCACCTTTGTACGGTTGGTTACCTTCGCTAACTCTTTCTTGTACGGTACAAGTCCTGGGCGTCCTTCATAAATAGTCCCTTGTCGGTCTGTCACGATCACTTCATCAATACCAGCTTCAGCGAGCAGCAGTGCAATAGCTCGTCCTGCTGCACCAGCACCAACAATCACCACACGCATCTTATGTAGCTTCTTCTCTACAACCTTCGCTGCATTAATAAGTCCTGCAAGAACCACAATCGCCGTTCCGTGCTGGTCGTCATGGAATACAGGAATATCTAACTCTGCTTTAAGTCGATCTTCGATCTCAAAACATCGTGGTGCACTGATGTCTTCAAGATTAATTCCTCCGAATCCAGGAGCGATAGCCTTGATCGTTGCAATGATTTCTTCAGTGTCTTGCGTATCAAGCACAATCGGGAACGCGTCCACGTCTGCCATTGCTTTAAAGATAGCTGCCTTCCCTTCCATTACCGGCAACGCTCCAAGAGGTCCGATGTTTCCAAGTCCAAGTACTGCTGAACCATCAGAGATCACTGCGACCGTATTGCGCTTAATGGTGTACTTACGTGCATCTTCTGGATGTTTCGCTAGGTGCGAAGAAACTGCACCAACTCCTGGTGTGTACATCGTGCTCCAGTCATCAATAGTCTTTAATTTTCCTTTACTGACCACTTCAATCTTCCCTTGCATTTTCTTATGTGCTGCAAGTGCGAGCTTGTTGTAATTTGGTTTTTTGTTAGTCATATTATTTAAGTGACAGGATAATGTTTGTTGGTCCAGCAATTTTCTCTAGGAAAGGAGAAAATTGGGACATAAATTCGATATAGTCATTACATTCCTTATCTCATTCATCTTTTTCTTTGGTGTTGGCATATATGAAGTACTACGTGGCGGTGTTTAAAATAATACACAACAGTATACGGCATAGAAAAAGCCGAGCAACACAGTGGTTGCTCGGCGGATTTACGTATGGGCTAGATCATTCTCTTACCGAGGAGATCCAAAGAGCAATGTTTCCATAAACCAGTCTCCAACCCTCTCTGCACGAGATTCTGAATGTGGCTGTGTGATGTGTGTAACCTGGCGTGCAGCACGCTCTTCACGATATTTACTCCACATATGGTGGTTCTTTTTCTGAATCACGTTTCGCTTGTGGCGTAATCGAGCCTTAGCTTTTTTCTTCATATCGTTCTTCCTCATATCCGCACATAGACTACTGTTTTATATACAAAATGCAATAGAAAAAGGAGGACGCGAACGCACCCTCCTTTTGAATTTTTATACCATCTCTGGTTCTTGAACAAGCTTCTGCAGATTCGCTAGCAGACGACCATCCTCTGCTTCGCCAACAACAAACGTGAAAACGTTGTCGTCGTGAAGGTGGTCAACAAGGTCGTCAGTAACGCCTGTAATATGCAGAAACACATCCGCATGTCCAACGACGCTGGTAACCTCAAGAAATCCGAAGTCCTTCGTGTGATTGAAGAATTTGAGACGTCCCGTGGCACGATCCCCCAGAGTAAGAGCGGCCAAATTTTGCTTCTGCTCTTGACGACTGCGTGCCGCGCGAGGCTTCATGCTTGTCGATGCAACCCCACCAATGGAGTGCACAGACGAGCACTCATTTCTGCCGCTGTTTTTTTGAACCATCGAGATACTGGCTGCAGTGCCGAGAACCTTCATGGAAGAAGGTTCGAAACCTGAACGTTCCAGGGCGCTGATGTGAATGAACACATCAGTGCCGTCTTTTTGCGTAAAAAAGCCGAAGCCCTTTTGCATGTTGAACCATTTAACCGAAACGTTGGTTGGCAAAGTTGTCATCAGTACTCTCCTAAGAACTCATGTCACATTGTGTGACATATCAGAATTTATATCACATTTTACTACTTTTGTCAATGTACTCAGTAACCCTCTATTTTCTGTTAGAATGACAATTACATGAAACCTACCGACAAACTCTCTGATCATTTCCGTATTGATGTGCCTCACCAAAAGGCACTGAAGCGTCTTCGTATTGATACCGTGGAAGAACTGCTGTATCACCTCCCCGCTCGCTACGAAGATATTTCTGATATCCAGGCAGTTGATGGACTACAAAAAGACCAGGAAGCTATTGTATATGGACAACTCTCGGGACTGAAGGCGCGTAAAGCATGGACGACCAAGCGACCAATTGCTGAAGGATATATTGAAGACGGGTCTGCAAAGATTAAAATCATGTGGTTTAACCAGCCGTACCTGGCGAAGATGTACACTGACGGCATGTATGTGAAGGTCGCAGGGAAAGTGACTGGAAGTGAAGGTAAGCTCTACATCGCGAATCCTGAGGTTGAAAAACTTGATTCACTTCCTATTGATCGGCACGACTCTATTTTTAAAGGGACAGACGCGCAAATGGACGACACGATCTATCCTGTCTATCGTGAGAGTAAGGGGGTGACGAGCAAGTGGCTGTATCACACGGCGCTGAAATGTTTTGAGAAAGACATTCTTGAAACTATGCACGACCCTATTCCGGAAGCCATCTTGAAGAAATACAATCTCCCCGAGTTACGCACTGCACTGGTCTGGATTCACTCTCCAAAAAAAGCAGAACATGCTGAAAGTGCGCGAAAGCGTTTTGCATTTGAGGAGGTGTTTTATATACAAACACAGAAGGCTCTTGAGCGAGCACAGGTAAGTGCTGCGACTACCTATAAATTCAAGACTCAAGAAGATCACCTTAAAGCTTTTACTGAGCGTTTCCCTTTTGAACTGACGAAATCACAAAACAAATCAATTGCTGAAATTCTCAAAGACTTTGACGGTAACCATGCGATGTCGCGGTTACTTGAAGGTGACGTGGGATCTGGGAAGACAGCAGTTGCCGCGAGTACAGCCTATGCAGTAGCGACCAGTCGTCCTCCTGAAGGAGACAAGGACGAGAATGCGACCAAGGTAAAAGATCTCGCCTACGGGAATCTTCAGGTGGCATACATGGCACCAACTGAAATCCTCGCTAAGCAACACTTCGAGAGCTTCATCGAATACTTCCACCACCTCCCTATCCAGATTGGTCTTATCACGGGAAGTGGCTGTATGAAGTACCCAAGCAAGGTTGATCCGACTAAGCCGACAAAGGTAAGTCGGGCGCAATTATTGAAGTGGGTTAAAAATGGAGAGGTACCGATCCTTATTGGGACACATGCACTTATATATAAGAGTGTTGAGTTTAAACACCTGGCGTATGTAATTATTGATGAGCAGCATCGCTTCGGTACCAATCAGCGAAAGCAACTTGCGAAGAAAGATGAACGTATGCCTCATCTTCTTTCAATGACTGCCACCCCTATTCCTCGAACTTTGGCGCTGACAATTTACGGTGACCTCGATATTACATTGTTAGACGAGATGCCCTCAGGGCGTAAGCCGATTATTACGGAGCTTGTTGGCCCCGGGCAATCAAAGAAGATGTATGCGCATGTACGAAGCGAGTTAGAGTCTGGCCGACAGGCATATGTGATCTGCCCACGTATCGATGAACCTGATCCTGATAAAGCTACCGCACTACGCCTAAAGAGCGTGACCGCCGAAGCAGAGCGACTACAAAAAGATGTCTTCCAGGAATTTACTATTGGTATTCTGCATGGAAAAATGAAACCTGCTGAGAAGGATGCAATGATGCTTAAGTTTTCAAACCACGAGGTAGATATTCTTGTTGCAACATCTGTTGTTGAAGTAGGTGTAAATGTTCCTAACGCAACTAATATTATTATCGAAGGTGCTGAACGTTTCGGACTGTCTCAACTACACCAACTTCGAGGGCGTGTTGTTCGTGGTACTCACCAGGCATATTGTTTTCCAGTAACCGACAGCAAGAGTGAGAAAACAAGAGAACGCTTGAAGGCTTTAGCGACTGCCAAGAATGGATTCGAATTAGCTGAACATGACCTCACCTTCCGAGGAAGTGGCGAGCTCTACGGAGCCAAACAATCAGGACTTACCGACCTCGGAATGGAAGCTATTAAGAATCTTAAGCTTGTAGAAGCTGCGCGTAATGAAGCACGAGATTTAGTAGCCAACAACCCTGATCTAAACAAGGATTTCCCACTAATTGCCCACAAGGTAACCCATACGGGAGAAGCGTTGCATATGGAATAATTGGTGACGGCTCACCAATTATTCCGATCTGGGCGTAAGTCCAGAATTTCTGATGTCGTTTAGACGAAGAAATAGGTGGGAAGGCGCTCTGACAATCCCACTTTTACCCTAAATTAGACTACGTCCAGAGGGTACTATACGATTAGGCAAGTATCAAAGTTGAGGCATATTGATTTATTACAAAGACGGCATATACTAAACACATTAAGGCCTTCGAGCTCCGAGAAACCCCAGCTTCGGCTGGGGTTTCGATTTTTGAAGCCTTCTCTATATTCTTAAGGTGTTCTGTTATCGAAAGGTAGTAACAGACTAGAGATACAAGAAAGATGAGCAGGAAAAGTCCTTGCACAAAAAAAGGCCGCCAATGCTGGCGACCAAAAATCTAAATTTGTTTCCCTCCACGCAGGATCTTGGATTGTCCTGTAACTATCTGGAGGGCACCTCCTTTCAAGTCAGGGTTGCGAACACGTTAGCGGCAGTCCTTGGTGTATGCAGATGTTTCATTGTTGAAATCTCCCTTGTTGATGGAGGTACGGGAATGTACCTAAATTGAATATACTCCTACTTTTAAAATATGTCCAGAGTATATTTGTTTATTGTCACAAATTTCAGAAAAGTAAAAGGCCGCGAGTTCGCGGCCTTTGCGTTTTAATGTCTGTATCTATGGACCACAAAAAGAATATCTGAGATCCACATATCTCCTACAAACAAATGTTTGTACCAGCAGACGATATCACCATCTGCATCAAAGTATCCGAACCAGCCTCTTCTTGCCTGAGAACCTTTTACAACATCCGATGTTCTCATTTTTCGAACATAGCCATAAACTGTTGCTGGGTACCCACGTTTTGGAACAGAAGTATCGGCATCATGTGTTTTACGAAGACGTTTTTGCATTTCTGCCTCCTGTTGTGCAATGTGTTCATTTATTTCTTTCACCCGATTCCAGTAAAAAATTACCGCACGATGTGAAACGGTAGAGTATAGACTTTTCATATTCATACACGTACCTCCTCTATATGAAGATACACCTGAAGTGCGGTAAACACAATAATATAAGACCGCACGCAATTGAGGTCGGGAGCGATTCGCGGTATAGTTTGGGCATCGAAATTTGTACCTGGTACTAATTTAGAGACACCCGCCTGTATGACTAGCATACAGAACGGTCGTTCGGACAAACTACAAAAGTAAACTTTTGTGCTTTGCTCCTCATTCCCGCCTGTAGCTCAATCGGTAGAGCGCGAAGCTTATACCTTCGTGGTTCTTGGTTCAAGTCCAAGCGGGCGGACAAATGCAAAAGTAAAACACATGGGCTCAAGCCCATGTGTTTTACTTTTAGCGACTGCCTTGAGGCAGTCGCGGCATTTGTCCGGGTCAGAGTCATGTCGCGCGGAGTTTACGAGCACGTCAGACGAGACGGGCTCGCGAGCACTTAGTAGAATTTCTACGGAGTGGAAATTATACTTAGTGACTTGTGAGGACAAGCGCCTGCACACTCTCAATCCTCCTCCCGAACTGCATAACTCCCCCTCCCCACTCCACTCTCATTGCTATAATTACCCCAATGCATCACCTCTTTTCAAAACGGAATCTAACCATAGCAGTCGCGCTTTTAGCAATCTTGATCGCAGCTTCATTACTGACCAACGTGATTAAAACAAATGAGCCAGATTGGGTTACCTCAACGGTCGAATACGGCAACGTACAGCAAGCTATTTCTGTCTCTGGATTTATTGAAGCAAAAAATACTGCTGAACTTTCCTTTCCTTCTACTGGCGTAGTAACTGATGTATTTGTTGATCAAGGATCAGTAGTACGCAAGGGTGATTTACTTGCAACACTTGGCTCACAACGTTTAGTTGCCTTGCGATCGGAAGCGGTTGCGGCACTAACCAAAGCGCAGGCTGCACGTTCTGAATTAGTCGCAGGACCAACGTCCGAAGAACGAAGTGTTACCGAAACATCAGTTCGTACCGCACAAGCTACATTAGACAAAACAGTACTTACTGAAGCAAAGAAAGTTGCTAACGCAAAAGCATCCATGCTCTCAAGCAATCTTGAGGTTCTCTCAGAAAAAGGAAATGAGGACGCAACTGCTCCAACAGTTACAGGAACATACACCTGCGACGAAATGGGTAGCTACACACTTGATGTATACAGTTCTTCGCAGTCAGGCTTTTCATATCAGCTGGGTGGACTTGAACAGGGGTCATACGCTGCTTCAACAAAGCAACCTACACGTCTTGGTGTATGCGGTCTCTTTATTGAGTTTGCAGAAAATAGCACGTACATAAACTCTAACTGGATTATTGCTATTCCAAATACAAACAGTAGTAACTATCTTATTAACGAAAATGCATACAACCTTGCGCTGACGCAAGAAGCACAGCTTGTACAAGCTGCTACTGATGCGCTCTCATTTGCATCAAACTCACAGACTGCTGCGAACGCAGGGCCACGAAGCGAATCACTTACCCAAGCGGCAGCATCTGTTGATGGTGCTCGGGCACAAATTGCATCTATTGATGCGCAGATTGCTGACCTTTCCATCGTTGCACCATTCGACGGAGTCATCACGGACGTTACCGTACTCCCTGGTGAGACCGCTGGCGCAACTCCGGTAATTACCCTCTTGGCTGAAGATGCGTTTGAACTCACTGCTCGTATTCCAGAAATTGATATTACAAAGATTGCTACAGAGCAAAGCGCCGAAATTGTATTTGATGCAAAGTCTGACGAGATTCTTACCGGGACGGTTACCTATATCTCACCACTTGCTACGGAGATTGATGGTGTAGCATACTTTGAAACAACCATTACACTCAACGATGAACCAACATGGATTCGTTCTGGACTAAACGCTGACATTGAGATTATCGTCCAGCAGGAATCTGACGCGCTACGAATCCCTCGACGATTTGTCACCGAAAATGATGATGGTTCTTACACCGTACTCACCGAACAAAACGGAACGTTAGCTAGTACTACGGTCGAAGTACAGTACATAGGAAACAATGGATACGTAAGTGTTCTTGGTCTTAGTGAAGGCTCTACTGTAATCGCTCCATAATATGAAAAGTATCCGCATTGGACTTCTCTTAGGACTGCGACAGATACAACGTGCGAGTATTTGGACTACCATCCTCATCATCTTTGTGATGATGCTTACCTTCTTAAACCTTATTGCGGTTTCTGGGGTGCTTGTAGGACTCATCGAAGGATCAGAGCGTGCGGTACAAAAGAATTCATTAGGTGACATCGTACTGTCTGTTAAGGATGACGAAGACCGAATTCTTGAAACACAAACAGTCATCCAAACGCTTGATACCTTCCCTGAGATTGTGCAGTACTCAGTACGATACAAAGGTAGCGCTGAACTTGAAGCAAACTATAAAGAGCGTAGAGACCTCTCGGGTGATCGCGACATCGTTGCAGCGATAGTAACAGGCATTGATCCTGTGAAGGAAGAGGCGATGACTCAGCTCTCAAGTACGCTTATTGAAGGCGAGTTCCTTGACCCTGCTGAAGAAGGTCACATTCTCATTGGTGCATACTTCATCAAGCGATACGCGCAACAGTTTGGTGATGTGTTTGAATCACTAGAAGAGGTATACCCTGGGGACACGGTTCGACTCAGTGTTGGTGACGTGAGCAAGGAGTTTATCGTTAAAGGAATCATCCAATCAAAGGTGGACGAGGTTAATTTAAACACCTACATCCCCGAACATGAGTTCCGACGTATCTTCGGGCGTCTGGATCGCAATGCTGACGTTATCGTGACACGACTAGAACCTGGAGCTGACCCAATTAAAGTTAAGACAGCAATCCTTAACGCAGGCATTGACGACTTGGCAAAGGTGCAAACGTTCCAGGAGAGCTTGCCGAAGTTCTTGATCGATATTAAAAATACCTTTAACTTATTAGGGACCATGATTGGTTCTATCGGTTTGGTCGTTGCATCCATCACGATCTTTATCATTATATTCATCAATGCCCTATCGCGGCGACGCCACATCGGTATCCTTAAAGGCATCGGTATCACCCGACAGGCCATTGAGCTTGCGTACGTCCTGCAAGCAGCGTTTTATGCACTCTCAGGGTCAATCCTAGGGGCACTACTAACCTACGGAGTACTCATCCCCTACTTCGACAAGAATCCTATCAACTTCCCGTTCAGTGACGGTATCCTCGTTGCTGACCCAGAAGAAACATTTATCAAATTCGTTATTCTCTTTGTAATCACTCTTGTTGCAGGGTTCATCCCTGCATGGATGATCGCGAGACAGAATACATTAAATTCTATTCTTGGTCGCAAGTAAAATGAGCAAAGGGTCGAAGACCCTATTGCGAATTTTCTTCCCGATTTTTCCTCCGAAGGAAAATCGCTGGAACAAGAAGAACCACACACCAAACCTATAGTAAACTACATATATATGGCACTTATTGAAGCAAAAAACATTCACCGTAAATTTGGTAAGGGTGATCTTATTGCGCACGTACTTAAGGGTATTGATGTTGAAATTGAACGTGGTGAATTTGTTGCGATCATGGGTAAGTCCGGTGCAGGAAAATCGACACTCATGTATCAGCTCTCAGTACTTGATGAGCCGACTGACGGAGAACTTCTGATTGATGACATTGATGTCATCGGTTTGACTGAAAAAGAACGGACGACCTTTCGTCTAAATACATTAGGATACGTATTCCAAGACTACGCACTTGTACCCGACCTTTCGGCACAAGAAAATATCATGATGCCGCTTTTGATGAAAGGGATTGACTGGGCAACTGCTCGGCAAACTGCTGATGAGTCACTGGACGCAGTAGGACTTGAAGGTAAGTACCCCAACCTCCCTTCTGAACTCTCTGGAGGTGAACAGCAACGAGTTGCTATCGCACGAGCAGTTGCAGGAAAGCCTAAGATTATTTTTGCAGATGAACCTACCGCGAACCTCGACTCAGTTTCAAGCCAGCAAGTAATTGATCTACTGACTGACCTACACAAGAACAGCGGGCAGACAATTGTGATGGTGACCCACGAACGTGAGTATGCTGATCCATGCAGCAGAATCATCCATGTGGCCGATGGGGTGATAGATCGGATTGAGACGCTGTAATGACATAGAAAAAAGCACACCGGTTGGGTGTGCTTTTTCTATATGTTTGTTATTTTAAAACTTACACATCATCGTCAGAATCGTCTTCTTCAGACTCTTCTTCGTCCATGTCATCGTCGTCATCTTCATCACCTTCTTCGTCGTCGTCTTCATCTGAATCTGAATCATCTTCTTCAGACTCTTCTTCGTCCATGTCATCGTCGTCATCTAACTTAGATGCTAACGCTTCCATACGTTCTGCAATTTGTTCACGGACCTCTGCGAGGTATTCCATGATTGCACTACGCTTTTCTTCACCCTCTAACTCGCTGATCGATGTAAGGAATTCTTCTTTAGATTCCTTCTTTTCTTCTTTCATCGCTTCGCGCTCTTCACTCATCTCTTCCTTCTCTTCAGACTTCTCTGCTTTCTTTACAGCAAGTTCAGCCTGACGTTCAGCAATCTGTTCCTTTACTTCTGCTACATAGGCCATGATTGCATCACGTTTTTCGCTACCCTCAAGCTCACTTATGGAGGCGAGGAATTCTTCCTTTGACTCTTTTCGTTCTTCCTTCATTTCCTCTTTTTTCTCTTCACGTTGCCCTTGGCTGTCGCTCTTAGCTTCACTGAGCTTTTCTTTCAAAGCTTCTTGTTGTGCAGCTATCTTTTCTTTAAGCTCTTCAATTTGTGCGCGCATTGCTGAGAATGCACTTGTTGTTTCTTCTGTTTCTTCTTCAGCGTGTGCCAAAGGCGCCACTACTGTAAAAAGTACAAAACACATGGCAGCTCCCATCACTAGAGACATCATGTAGTTTGTACGCGATAATGAACTTTTCATAATTATAAAATTTTATTATTAAACACAGAAAGGACCGACCCAATTAAGGGCCGGCCTCCGTTACTAGCAATATAGCATGTATGGTATTACCTTTTGCTATACGTGTGTATAACTCTTAAGAATACATAAGGGGGCATATAAAAAGCAGCGGGTATACCCGCTGCTTTTTATACTGTATTGGTAGTCTACGCCACCACTGCTGTCTTACTTGGGTCTCCAAGTTTCTCCTCAGCTAACCGTGCATCTCGATATGCATCCTTGATTTCAACACCCTGTTGCTTCAGTAGAGCTTCATACTCTTCGCGTTCAAGTGTCTCCACCTCAACAAGTTTCTTAGAAATGACATCAAGCGCTGTTCGGTGCTTAGTCACGATCTCTCGCGCCTTCTCTTTCCCTTGTTCAATAAGTTTTGCAACCTCGTCATCAATTGCTTTGGCGATCTGTGGTGAATATCCACGATCAGTACTCTCCCCTCCTCCAATCATTCGCCCACCAGTACCCTCAAGCGCAATAGGACCAAGGTCACTCATACCGTACTTCGTCACCATGTCGCGTGCTAAGTTCGCAACAACCTGTAAGTCATTACTTGGACCAGTACTGAGGTCATCGAACACCATTTGCTCCACAACATACCCTCCAAGTGTCATTGCGATGTCATCAACAAACTCTTTCTTCGTGTGCATCTTTCGATCTTCGTCAGGAAGTTTCAGTGTGTATCCCGCTGCACGTCCTCGAGAAATAATTGAGATCTTCTGTACCGGGTCAGCGTACGGAAGCACTGACGCGACTAGTGCATGTCCAACTTCGTGGTACGCCGTTACTTCACGTTCCTTCTTTGAAAGTACGTGACTCTTACGTTCTGGGCCAAGCATTACTTTTTCAATTGAACGAATCAGATCAAACTGCCCGACTGTCTTACGTCCCTCACGTGCGGCAAGGATCGCTCCTTCATTCATAAGTGAATACAAGTCTGCTCCAGAGAACCCCGGAGTTCGTTGTGAGACTACTGCGAGGTTTACATCTTCAGCCAATGGCTTCTTGCGTGCGTGCACCTTAAGGATTGCCTCACGATCATTTCGATCTGGAAGATCAATCGTTACTCGTCGGTCGAATCGCCCTGGTCGCAGAAGTGCAGGGTCAAGCACATCAGGTCGGTTCGTTGCTGCGATAACAATCACCTTCGCATTTGGTTCGAACCCGTCCATCTCTACCAAGATCTGGTTAAGTGTCTGTTCACGCTCATCGTTACCACCTCCAATACCCGTTCCTCGTACTCGCCCTACCGCGTCAATCTCATCAATAAAGATAATTGCAGGCGCGTTCTTCTTAGCATTCTGGAAAAGGTCGCGCACTCGTGACGCACCAACTCCCACAAACATCTCCACAAACTCAGAACCTGAGATTGAGAAAAATGGTACACCTGCTTCACCTGCTACCGCGCGCGCAAGAAGTGTCTTACCCGTTCCTGGTGAACCCATCATCATAACTCCCTTAGGAATCTCAGCACCGATATCTAAAAATTTCTTTGGGTTCTTTAAGAAGTCTACAATTTCCTCAAGCTCTTGCTTTGCCTCTTTGGCACCAGCAACATCCTTAAAGGTCACCTTCTGACTATTGTCATTAGGATCAATCATTCGCGCCTTACTCGCACCAAAACTCATTGCTTGCATCCCAGCTCCCTTCACTGACCGCGTGAAGAACCAGATGATAACTCCCAAGAAAATAATAGGGAAAAGGAATGGAGCAAAGTTTCGTAGCCAGTAGCTGAACCCTGTTTCATTCTGTACATCAATCTTTATTTCAGAAAGCTGCTCTGGAGTTACCCCAAAGTTAGCAAGTGTGTCAGACACCGCTGTTCCCGTTTCTTTCTTAGCCTCACCTCCGTTACGGGACTCGTCGATGTACGCAACCTCAAGTTGTGAGCCTCGCACGATGATCCCTGACACTTCCCCGTTTTGCACCTGCTCTACAATCTCAGAGATTGAAAGTGTTTCAGGCTCAACAGTAGTATCAGCTACATATGAGTATGCTGCGGTGATTAAGATAAGGAGTAGTACGGTTGATAGTACGTTATTCCAGAAATTACCGGGGCCCACTGGCATATTCTTCCCTGCTTCTTTAAGGCTAGGCATCTTCATTCCCTTTTTCTCAGGCTTTGTGTCGTCCTTTTTATCCGGTGCTGCAGTATCATTTTCAGATACTTCTACCTCTGGTAATGGTACATTCTCCTCTTTATTTTCTGTATTTTTAGTATCGGTCATATGCGCGCTATTATACAGAAAAAGGAGGCAAATGCGAACACCTGCCTCCCTCTATTATTACCGATCCTTCAGCAACGCATGCCACCAAAGTCGTGATTTTTCTACAACAGACTTAACGACATCAGAATTACGCTCTGTTCCCCGTATGGAGTGATTCCCCCACACAAGCGCATATGGCTTTCCATAGTTCTCCTCCATATCGACAAGGACCTTCAATCGTTCCCGTCTGCGCTCGTGAGCAGCAAACCGCAGTGCCTTCGGCATACGCCACCTAAAGAGTGTGTGGTTGAGGAAACGCTCAAGTAACGGGATGATTGAAACTGTCTTGTCTTGATTAGTAAGTATCAAAACATGTGTTGCTTTAATTTCATCAATTGCTATGCGTAATATATGTGGCCGTGTGAACCCACCGTCTACATACCGAATGTCGTTAAATCGCACTACATCACTCGAAACGTTCGGCATCAAAATTGACGCCTGTACTGCTGTAAAAAGTTCTTCACCAGTTTTAGGTTTCAGTAACTTTGGTGTCCCCGTTTGGAAATTAGCAACACCTATATACAATTTTGTATGCGACGCAAATACCTTGTCCGTATCAATACCCTTCCCTGTTACCCCGCGCAATGCTCCAGCAAAATAAAGTGTGTCCACCTGGTTCCAGATGCGCCATGGATTAATAAACGCGCGAGTACATGCTTCTTCAAAATAAATCTGCACGCCTTTTTGCACTTCTCCCGCAACAAAGTAACTCGCCGTCGGTGCACCGGAAGAAATACCGACAACGTTTTCAAATACAGCACTCAGCCCCATCTCTTCCATAGCAATTACCGCACCAGCTCCATACGCACCTTTCATAAGCCCCCCATCAATAACCAAGAGTGGCTGAATGTGCCTATGCTCCTTCCCTTCCTCCATCAAACGCTTTTTTTCTTTGATCGCGTCAATGACGCTCATGCTCCCCTCAAAAATCATACTGTATATAGCTCATTATTTTATCCATAGTATCACGTACAATTGAGCAATGCTTATACGAAACATTTCAAAACCGCACAACATTGCCGCATTGGTGCGCTACACATTTTCTGGAGTCATGGCAGTTGCCACTGACATCGGGATTCTCTATCTCTTAATCAATGCTGGAGTAGAGCAATCACTTGCAGTGATGATTAGTGTCGCAGCTTCGGGTGTGGTGCATTACCTGATCTGTCGGTATTATGTTTTCTCCTCAAACCGTCGTTCGTTTATCGAAGGCTTCATATACTTCATTGGTATTGTTGGAATGAGCGTCGCACTAAACATTCTTATCTATCTCCTGCTCATCCAATTTGTCCCCCTTCACTTTGCGGTACTGCGCGGTATCTCCATTGGAATGGTTGGCTTGCTTAGCTTCGTTCTTAACGCGCACTACAACTTTGGCACCTTCCACACCAAGTAATCAGCTAGTACCAAAATACCGCTAACTGTTGTACAGTAGAGTACTTATATATGGCAGCATACATCCGTAACAAAAAAGCAACATTCAATTACGAAATCCTTGAAACCTTCGAGGCTGGTGTTGTGCTGTTTGGCTACGAAGTGAAAGCTATTCGTGCAGGCAAGGGAAAGCTGGATGGCGGACACGTTTTAATTCGTGGTGGTGAGGCATATCTGGTGAACTCATCAGTCTCCTATTACCAAGAAGCGAACACACCCAAAGGCTATGATTCCGAGCGTCCACGCAAACTTTTACTCTCTAAAAAACAACTTGCGAAGCTTGAAGTTCAGACGAATCAGGCTGGTTTGACAATAGTCCCAATCTCGTGGTATAATAAACAAAGCAAGATAAAGCTTGAAATTGCGCTGGTTCGTGGTAAAAAGAAGGTAGACAAACGAGAAACCTTAAAGAAGCGCGATGTAAAAAGGGATATCGATCGTATTTTGAAAACAGAACCGTTCTCACGTTAAATCGTTATGCAAAGGCATTTCAGGTTTGAGTAGATTTTAGTGCTGACGAGTAAATCGAGCTCATGCTCGATGCACGAGGAAAAGCTAAAAGATACCAGACCTGGGATGTTGACCATGACGAAACCTAACGTAGCATGTGCACCCCTAGTGGTTTAACGTGAGAGCGGTTCGGAATAATTTGGTTACGTACAGGTGAAAAACGGGATTCAACCCAACACCGAAACAAAGGGCAGTAAGATGCGAAAACCACCAGAACGGGTCATGGAAGCTATCAAAGAGGGAACACCTCAGCTTGCAAACGTTGGATCATTCAATCCAGCAAAACTTGACCCGAAACTGAAACCGTTCTTAATGGCAGTAGAACGTGTTTTCATTGAAACATTTGATGGCTATCTCCCAGATTTTCTCGGAGCTTGTCTCATGGTTTATAATGATGCAAAAGAAAAACAAGAAGATCCTGAAAAGGCCGTTGCGGACTGGGTAGGGTCCGAAATTGCTGTTCTTAGGCAAGAAAAGAAAATCTTGCATTAAGATCAAAAACAAATCTTGGGAAGAGCAACCGCTCTTCCCTTTACCTGCACGTACCCAAATTAAATAATGAACAAATGTACATACTTCCCTGAATAAAACGAAATCACTTTAGTTTTATTCAGGGGATGCTAGGCATCGACGGTTAGTCGCTGGTGTTGTGTGCAGTGTCGAAGTTGAATACTCCTTCGTTAAAAGGTATTCGCATTTACGTGCTAAGAATAACGTAAAAAGTCCTTACTTTACGGCTAAGGACTTCGCATTCGCAACAGCGTAGTTTTACTACCTTGCCGATGTCGACATCAGCTCCTTTGAGTTCTCATAGGAGGATGCTGGTGTAATAAACATGAGAATATTACTTGCTTCTGTGCTCAGGAAGTAAGCAGAAATTCTTAGAGCTCGAATAGATATCGTTTCGTCACTTCTATAGGCATCTATTTTAAATCAAAGAAGTAACTATACACTGTAGACTCACAACAACACGCTAATTCGGACGTGGATTCAATTTCCACCATCTCCACTTTTATAAAAAAGAGCCCACAATTTTGTGGGCCTTTTTTATTTGTGGAGATGGTGAGAAAGCAAACTGCTTTGCTTTCGGGAAATTGAATCAGTCGGAGTCATGTTTTTATTATTCCTAATATAAAAACAGACGAGACGGGCCTGCAAGCACTTAGTAGAATTTTTGTGCTAACGAAAATTATACTTTGTGACTTGATGGTTCGATTCTCACTATCTCACATAAATAGTGGCTGACCCCATACTCTCGTGACTCAAATTTTCCCCATCTCCTCTTTCTGTGAGAGTTGAACGTAACCATATTTTATTGACAAAATCAATAATTCGTGCTACTTTCCAGCTAGATTCAACAACCTACTGGAGAGAGCTATGCTTATTCTACAATCTCCCGCAAATGCGGGCGTCCGGACTGTTGCAGGTCTTTGGAAATTCAAAAACGAAGATAAACACGACGACGGAATCGATTTCGATCAACTCTGTGCTGTCGGTTCCAAGATTGCTGCGGGAAGCCAAGGTTTCCCAGGTAATCTGTATGCCATCAGGGCGGGACTCTCAGACGATGAGGAAATGGCTTTTGATTTCAGGTACCAACCTGGACCGACTGAGCAAGACGTGCCCGCTGACGACCTCGAACAACAGTTCGCGGATTTCTTTGCGCAACACACCGACACTTACATGGGCTGTGAAATCACTTCTGATGAAACCCCTGTGGTCGAGGTAAAACCGGCTCGGTTGCCTCGTAGCAATGGCTACTGGAACAACCTTCCGATGGCTGTGTATTCCAACGACGAATCTGTCGATGGGAACGAGGTCCTCAACGGCTGGGGTCTCAAAGCTTGGGGCCGCAAACTTCCGTCCGATATTGGCGATTATGTCGGCTGGCAGCGTGCTGGTCTTCCTGATGGTTGGACTGTCGGTCTTGAAGGGCATGATTTTCTTCTGATCGATAACTTCAACCAAGTCCGCGGAGAAATTCTCGACGCTTTCGAGCATCCAGAACGAACCAAGATTGTGATCACCGACGAAGACATCGAAGCTCCTGGTATCAGCAAGGAAGAGTTCGACGCGGCGTTTTCATCCGACGGACCCAGGAAGGAGCTGGAGAAGCCAAGAATGCAACTTCGTACGTGCATCAGCTTTAGAAGTTCATCTTCTATGGCAGATTACGGTCCATACGACTACTGGGTCGAAAATGCTGCTGGCGAACGTCTCTTTGGGATCTACCGCCAACCAGTGACTGATGACGAGTACGAAGAACGCCTGCCAAAACTGCGGCAACGTGTCATCGACTGGCTTGAAGAGCACTATCCCGACTGGCAAGATCACAACGCCTACTGGGACGTGTTTCCGCAAGCTCATACGAAATGGGCTGAAGCCAAGCAACTGGCTCCTGTGATTGCTTTCGAGATTCTCGACGGCAAAACCGATGAGGATCTGCAGGCGCTTCGGACCGAAATCGATGTCGGTGAACAACGGGCTGACTACACTTTGGATCTCCAAGAGCGCCTGAGTGAAAGGTTCGGTGAAAAACCACCATTTGGAGTAGCTGAAGATGTCGTCTACAAGATGACGGAGATCTTCAACCTGCGAATTGGTCGCGTAGACGACTAGAGCTCTCACACCCCATGACACAAAAGCACCCCGCTTTCTGTGATTGTGGGGTGTTTTTATATCTTCCCTAACTATCTCCCTACCCCTTCACACAATGCAACATCAAATCATTCCCATCAGGATCATTAAAAATGGCCATGTAGCAAACAGGGTTCTCAATAGTTGGACCACCAAACACAACCCCCCCCTTCTCCTCTAATTCTGTACGTGCTGATTCTATATTATCTACATGCAGTGCGATGGATGCACCTTTCTGCGGAGCAAACGGTATACCCATCTTCTCTGGCTCCCAGATAGCAAAACACGTGTCCCCCACCTAGAACTCAGTCTTAGCTTTTTCATCAGGCCGAAGCCCAAGTGTCTCCACATAAAATTTTCGTGAGTGCTCTATGTCAGTGAACGGTACTCCTATGAAGTCTAGTTTAGTGATTTGATTTTTATATTTATATTTAAAATATAACGGTTGTTATTACGCTAATGATACACTACACACATGACAAGCGACTCAAAGAAAAACGAAGCATCTTTAAAGAAACAAGGTGCTTCCTCACCAACATCAGCAAGCCAGCTCTACCAAGACAGACTCAATAAAATGAGACAAGGAAACACTAATACACCTGGAAAGACTACTGTAACCAATGTCCATAACCGTCTTTCTAAAACTTCACCAAGCAGTACTGCACGAAAAGCAAAGAAAGGATTCCGACCTGGATAATACGTCACCACACACAAGCGGAGTAAAGCCGCAGGTTAAAACCTGCGGCTTCTTTTCTTCTATGCAATAAATGTATCCCTGCTAAACGCCCCTTTGCAAACCTCCATATACTCTGCAAACTTCTCCTGTTGTTCCTCAGGCGACATCCCTTGCATACCCTCAACAGCATCCTGATGATCATCGTCCGCCTTCTGAATCTCGTCCATCACATGCTCTTGGCAATTCTTCACCATCTCTTCTGGAGTGTTCCCTCTGATCTCAACTTCGCACATCTCAGGGCCTCCAAGGTCACAGCAGAATATTTTTTTCATATAGGAATTGTAGCAAATCTTTCTAGGTGATTTTATTTACACCTTCCCTTTCACCACTACCCACACAAAGTAAACTACCAACACTCCAAACACTGCCAGTAAAATATTTCGATACTCCATGACCACCGCTGGATAATGCGCACCTATGAGCAACCCAACAGACAACACATACACTTTTAATAAACTCACCTGGTACCACTTGAACGTATAGTTTCTTAGTAATTTCATATATAACTACTTAGTAATACTTTTAGTATACGCCAGATATGGAGATTTTGAAGAGATAAAACTGCCTGCATCCAGGCTATCCTCAATAGATACCAAAACAATATATCGCTATGACTTCTGACCATCCGATTAAAAAGTTTGAACTGATCCGTTTTATTTCTCACAACGCACTTGCGATTCTCCTCTTCTTCACGTTTCTAAAAGTATTCCTCCCTGCTGTTTGGGAAGTGCAACTCGCTACTTTTGCTGGAGTATTTATACTTAGCTTACTG
>JBLHQB010000012.1:0-19882 GCA_047624725.1 Patiriisocius sp.
AGGCCCGCTGCAATAAGTACCGCCGGTCGACCATTGTCTACGGGGTTAGTTTCGTATCCACCCGTTAGTGTAACGCTTTGCTTTGTTTCACCATCTGCACTTGATACTGCGATCGATGCAGTGTTTTCGTCTGCGTGCACAGCTGCAGCCGCTGGATCAGCCTGTGTGCCACCGTTTTCCTTTAGGTTTGTAATCTTCTCTACATACTGGTTTTCAAGTTCACCAATTTGAGCATTATATAAATTACCTTCAATTTCCGACTCAACCACCTTGTTTGATTCCTGCCCCAGGTAATACCCAAGTGCAAAAATACTGAGCCCTAAGACTATCGCAACTAATTGCGATAGTTTAGTGACCGAGGTCCATAGAGTATTCATGTTTTTAGTATAGCACTGCAAAATCAGTTTATTAAAAAGCGCCCGACAATTGTCAGGCGCTTTTGTGCTATGTCCTTGTGTGCCGCAAGGCAAAGCTTGTGCGTTTTGTTTTGATTTCGTTAACAAAGTGAAACGGTTGGATGTCTCCACCTCCAAACCCAGGCGCGCGCATGAGAAGCAGGTCACCAGGTTCATTTTGTATTTCTCGAGGATTCGACCCTTCACGGTCGTCACACATGCAGAACCGACCTGATCCTTCAAGAATGAATACCGCCACGATGTTTAAGTACTTCAGGCCATCACGATGTGGAGAGATACCAACTGGGCACGGGGGTGTATATGTCTGCGTAACCAAGTCTGTAAAAGACAACGGTTCAGACAGAAGGTCTTTTGCGGTACCGTTGAGCTGTGTCTGTAATACATCACGCACGGCACAGAAAGTTCCTTGTTCATCAAAATCTGTTGTGAACGTATAAGATTGTTTGATGTTGTGCGGGCCGACCAGTGGTTTAGCATCTTCAAGCGGAGTACTACTGAGTTCCGTAAGTAAGTTCTTACGTGTTTCCTTTGTAAGAAAACTGGGAATACAAGTGATTCCAGTTTGGAGTATTTCCTGGCAATGACCCAGTAGGTGACGGTTACTGAAGAGCATGATCAAATCCTTTGTTTGTACTGTTTCTATTCTCTAATATGCCATAACAGGCTTAATTTGCCACTTGCAGAATATAAAAAAGGTTGTCCCAGGGAGGGACAACCAGTTGTGTGAGTTCTGTCTGTTATTATATGAATATATTTATGAAACATATCATTTTATGGACTGCGACATTGGCGGTATTGCTCGGTGTTGGCTTGTATGGAATTTTTACTGCATCAGAGAGGTCGGGAGTTACTTTTAGAGAAGTACTTGATGAGGCGCTCATTAGAATACCGATTCCACCGAGCCCTGTAAGTTTACGTGAGAATGTAGTACCAAAGAACGTTGATCAGATAGCTGCAGCGAGCAGCACATACAGACGAGTTCTTCCAGGGATGGCTCCTGCCAGCAATCCAGTAGAGAGTGTTTCTCAGTGTGCAAGGATCACTAAAGGGCAGTATGATTGTTATGCTGATTATCTCACTGATGTAGTGGCTTCTCAAGGGATTCCCGAGGCATTTGTGGTCCTCAAGAAGCTATACAATGACGGAGATTCCTTTGCCATCGCCCAGTGTCATCAGCTGGTGCATGTTATTGGAAGAGCAGCCACAACACAGTTTTCTACCGTAGCTGAGTCATATAACTACGGGGATATACTATGTTGGTCAGGATATTACCACGGTATTATGGAGGCGATTATTGCAGAAATGGGTATTGAGAATGTGCCTAAACAGCTTAATGACGTCTGTTCAGTGCTGCCAAGTAGAAGTACCTATGGTTTTAATTACTTTAATTGTGTACACGGCCTGGGGCACGGTGTGATGTATGTCGCGGCGCACAATCTTTTTGAAGCACTCGATCTGTGTAATCTTCTTGAGGGGGACTGGGAGCAATCATCTTGTTATGGAGGAGTATATATGGAAAATGTTATTGCTAACGAAGTGGATCATATTTCAGAGTACTTTAGGGATGATGATGTACTGTACCCCTGCACAGAAGTAGATGATCGCTATAAGGCCTCATGTTATCTCATGCAAACCTCTCATGTATTAACGGAGAACGGATATGATTTTCAGGATGCTTTTGCAGTCTGCACAACAGCCGACTCAGGATATGAAAATACGTGCTATCAAAGTATTGGACGCGATGCTTCAGGCTCGAGTAATAACATAGCTGAGGTGACTATGAGTAAGTGTCTAATGGGTCATGACCACAACGCTCAGGAACATTGTGTTACCGGAGCAGCAAAAGATTTTGTGTCCTATTACCATTCTGATACAGAAGCAATTGTTTTTTGTGAAGCGTTGCCAGAGGAACATATTGATTCGTGTATGCTCACTGTTCAAGAGTACTACTCGGTATTTTAAGCAGTCAAAAGGTCATACGTATGCTGTATGACCTTTTGACCAACCGTAGGTGACTACGAAGTTTCTGCCGCATCAAACCGTTCTTGATTTTCTTTCATCCATGCGCCCATCTTTGCTTTCATTTCTTCGGGGTTTCCTGCATGCTGTGCCATCACATCAGCATGTACCTGCATGTAGTGGGGTCGCAATGCGTCCATCCATGCTTCAAACGTTTCTCCTTGTGTCTTGTATTCACACAAATCACATTGTAGTGTTTTTATATTTAGGATCTTAAGAGTATATATAATATAGCAGATACAAGTGTAAAAAGGCCACCGCATGTTGCGGTGGCCTGTGTGATTCTGACTACATGCTTTTCTTTCCAGCATCAGCCCAAATTTTATCTGTTTCTTCTTGGTTGTTACACAGCTTCGATAAAGCTGTGTAACTCCCGGTGTTCGCGACAACTGCCGTCGCCCGTTCTTTCCTTTCCTCTGGAGCAGTTGCACCCCTCCAGAGTGTAAGTGCTGCTTCACGACTCATTGCTGAACTCGAGCTATGTGCCGCTCGACTTGCCATACGATCCCTGTCGTTACTCACTATATACCTCCTGTATTTGCTAAGGAGACAATTTTACAAAATATCCTACCTAAGTCAATGGTTTTGTTTACTCAAAAGAAAATTCCGACAGGCCTTGCCTGTCATCAATTTTTAATAAAATGACAGGCAAGGCCTGTAGACTTGGATTGTGAGGTATAAGAAATTTGGCAAACAAAAAACCCTTCCCATGCATGAGCCGGGTTTTATGTTCTTGGAGATTGATTAAAGTCCCAACATCGCCATAACACTCGGAAGTGCAATAAGAACAAAAGCAATTCCACAAAGCACTGGGGGACTCATCCACCCCTTACCCATGTGCTTGATTGTTAACATTAGACCAATAAGGAGCACGACAACATTAAATAACATAAATAATGTAGACATATAATATATGGTGTCAAACTTATAACGTCCTACTCCTTTTATCCTACCATCAATGCGGAGGTCAAAACGGTGTTTGTGCAGTTATGAGAGATTCCACAAGGTATCGAATTGCATACATTGCAGTGCAACAAACTCAGAACTTTCAACAATGAATCCAAACGCTTCGGCACTTGAGCTTATGCAGGCGACCTTTTTATCGTAGATGATGTATGCCATTGCGGGTGCTGCGCATTTTGGGAGGCTCTTTTGGACATCCTTTGGTAACATTACAAATAGATCTCTGTCAGTTGCATGTGTGTTGTGTGGCCACAACGAATGTATGCATAGGTCACGTTTTGCCCGACGTATATCGAACCATTCCAGGAATGCACGATCAAAGAGCTCACCCATCTGTAGCTGGGGCCAATAGATATGCAGAGTGCTATTGCTGTGCCACATAATGTCCTTAAGAAGTTGTTTTACTCCTTCTTCACCTTCAAAGAATCGAATCTTGGGATCAATACTGCTAAAGCTATCGCGTAGAGAGGGAAGTGCCTCCTCTAAGAAGTCACGGCTCTGCTCAAGGCGATCAATCTTATCTTCGAGTAATGCATTGAGGTGTTTGATGTCAGCCGCTGCAAAGTGTGCTTTATTTTCAACCTCAAGCTCTACTACCAAGTTTAATTCACGGAGGGTTTTTAATTGATCGTATACCGATGGGCGAGTGATGCCTGTACGCAAGGAGAGGACTCGTGCGGTAGTAGCACCTTCGCTTAAGAGTGAGAGATACACCGTTTGCTCGTTGTTACTTAAATCCAAGCGACGCAATGCAGACTTTACTTTTTCGATGTTGTTCATAATAGAACCACTGTACCAGAAAAAGAGATTATTGTCGAAAATCGTCGACAGTTTTACTAAAAATGTACATACACGTAGTATTGTAACCAGAACAGATCATTGTCATCAACCAAGGAGCATATGATATGCGTATTGCAAAAACCGTCCAAGCAATTGGAGCACTTGAGAATCTACTGGCTGCACAAATCATGAATCGTGATCTGCCGCTGACTAAAGCATTTTGCCAACAGGTCATGTCGCAGACACAACTTTCGTATCATGGCCGCAAGCCAATGGCTGCAGTTGGTCCCAATGGAAAGATTCGTAAAACCAATCTTGATTTGTTGTCTTTGTTGGCAGACTTGAATCGTCGTAACGCGCGCATTGAGCTTACTGCCTACAATAACGCGTTGCCGTGGCAAGCATATGCTGGTGAGCAGCATGTTGGCGGCACTACGCGCTTTGGCCGCATCACAGGCCTGGTCTCGCATACTGAACATTTATCGTTCTCTGTGCGGATTAAGGATGAATCAGTCCTTCGGTCTGTGGATGGTCAGCCGTGTGTTGGTGCACAACGCACCTACACACTCGCTGATTACACAGGCTCATGGCATAAAGGCTGGCATGGCTTCACGTGGGATATGAATACTCAGGAACGAGCATACTTAGAACGTAGGAATCTTCTTGCTGACGGTAATCTTGATTGCCAGGACTATGTACACCACAAGCGTGCACAGAGTGTCATGGGTGCACCGTATCTTCTGCTCAAGACGCTGCACCAACGTATCGAGAACGAACGATTGTTCTTCGAGCGTGAAATCAAACGTCTTGAAAACCTTGGTGTAGAAAAGCCTGTCGATCTTGTGACGCAGCCGCGCTACAAGATCGCTGTCGGTGCTTCGCAAAGTGCTGCAGTTCCAACGTTCACTATGGATCTCTCTGGTCTAGCATACAGCGGTGAGTACACACCTGTGTCCAACGATGATCTTGGCTACCGCTTGGCCCATCGTACATCTAGGTTCCTGTTACGCGAACTGCGTCCAATGGTCCAATTCATGGTGCGAGCAGATGAAGTCGCGTTCTACCGCTTCGGCTTGGAACAAGATTTTACTCCACATTGGATCAAAGGAACCTCTTGGGAACATTCAGGGGCATCAGCTGCACGTATCGCACTGGGCGATACTCTCACGTTGTCGTACCAAAAAGGTGTAACCGAAAAAAAGATAGCGGCATAAATAACGTCACACATAAAACGCCAGTGCATCTGCATTGGCGTTTTTTATATGCTGCTGATGCACGTGCTACACTCACTGTATTACTGAATATGCAACAAATACTATGGAAGTTACTGACGCAAATGGCAACGTACTGCAAAACGGAGACAACGTGATTGTGATTAAAGACCTGAAGGTAAAGGGGAGTTCTGGTGGTTTAAAGCAAGGAACGAAGGTGAAGAGTATCCGTCTGACTGATGAGTTGGAGGGTCTGACGGGGAAGATTGATGGTATGAAGGGTATCTACATTAAACCCGAGTACGTAAAGAAGGCGTAGTATCGTTCTAGGGTATTGTCATATATTAAAAAATGTGGCATACTCTTGCCAATGAATAATTTTAAAGGAGGCGGGTTCAAGAAACGAGCGCCAAAATTCGAAGGGAAGAAGAGTTTTGGTGGCGACAAGAAATTCGGAGGAGGACAACGACGGGATGACCGCCGTGAAGGAGCACCAGCAGAACAGTTTTCAGCGACGTGTTCAGATTGTCACAAGAAGTGTGATGTACCGTTTAAGCCATCTAATGATAAGCCAGTGTATTGCAGCGGCTGCTTCGGGAACAAAAAGAACGCTAATGAGTCTCGAGGTTCAGGTAAAAATGAACGACCAGACTACACAAAGCTTCCACGAGAACAGCGACCTGCGCGTCATGACGCATCACGAGGTGATGGTATCATGGATCTTAAGCGACAGATTTCTGGCCTTGAGGTAAAGCTTAATAAGATCCTTGATCTAGTTAATCCTCCAATGCCTTCAGCTAAAGTACCACTTCCTGTTAAGGAAGTTGCTCCTGCAGAAGCTTCTAAGAAGGAAGTTTCAAAGAAAGCTCCAACAAAGAAGGATGCTCCTAAGAAAGAAGTAGTTACAGTAGCTGCGAAAGTAGCACCTAAGAAAGCTGCGGCTAAAAAGGTTGTTGCTAAGAAAGTAGTCTCAAAGGCTGCACTTAAGAAAGTAGTTGCTAAGGTAACAAAGAAAGTAGTACCTAAAAAAGCAGCTAAGAAAGTAGTTGCAAAAAAGGTTGTGAAGAAAGTTGCTAAAGTAGCTGCTAAGAAAGTAGTGAAGAAGACTAAGAAATAAAGTCATAAAACACCTCTGTCAGAAATGGCAGAGGTGTTTTTTGTTGCGGAGGGGTATCTTCTTGTGAACGAAGACTGCCGTGAGCTCACAAGGTCGATCCTTGTGAGAGTCCGTCTTTGCGAGTGTGGCGAAGCAACCCAATGTTCCAGCTTGTGTTACAAATTCCTTGGATCATACGCCCAGTGTAGAATTGCCTGACGTTGCTTAGGCCTGCAGAACTCGTCACCAGGACGGCAGTTGTGCACGATCTGTGCAACGTGTCGATTGATTGCTTTCCATCGTTTGATTTGTCGCTCATCGTCTTTATGACGGCGCCCGAGGTAGTATCGGCAGTACCACTGAAACCATCCTCGGGGGTCGTCCTCATGGATCCAACTTTTCTCTCGCCATATTGATAATCCCTGACTAGCGATGATTTGGTAATGGTTGAGTTCCTTGTGTTCCTGTTTGTCCTCTGAAAGCTTTGCATTTTTAAACCAGTCAGCAGGAAACTCGGAGGGCTTGTCGCTAAAGTAGAGGCCGCCAAAGACACCCAGCTCAAGCATCTGCTTTGGGGTGAGATGTGGTTTGAAATCTGGATGGTAGTTTGATGCTTCTTTTTCTGTGCGTGTGTATGTATACCCAGATTGCATTGCGTCATTAACAACTATTGTTTTGGAAACCATGGGAAGAATGCGTTCGTTTTCTTTTTATATACTTGGAAGTCTACATTGTCTTTAAAGCCAGCTTCAAGCATTGGGATGCCTGATACTTTGAGAATAAGGAAGGTGATCATAAGCGGGCTTATTAGTGCCATAAAGCCAAAGGGAAGCGTACAGACCATAAGAAAGATGCCCCACCACATGGTTACCTCACCAAAGTAGTTTGGGTGTCGTGTGTAGTTCCAAAGTCCTTTGTTCATAATGCTTCCGCGATTCTCAGGATTCTTTAGAAATCGATCAAGCTGGAAGTCTCCGGCAACTTCAAACACATAGCCCAGAAGCCACACGATCAGTCCTACGGCAAAGAATACCCCTGGCTGATAGTCTGTAGATGCTAGGCTTGCGTGCACAAATGGATACCCGACAACGATCATAAGAAATCCCTGCAATAGATACACCTGTAGGTAGCTGCGTGGGTAGAACCATGCACCCCATTGTTCTCGCCATTTCTTGTATCGAGGATCTTCACCTTTTTTGATGTTACGTAAGAAGATACGAAGTGTGAGCCGTATTCCCCATAACCCTGCGAGAATAAGTAGTGCAATGCTCAAGAGCGACGGTGATGCGGTAAGGATGTGGCCAGTAATCGCAACAATGAAAATCCCAGTACCCCAAGCAATATCAGCAATGTCGTTACGTTTAATGATAATAGATACAAGAAAGAGCGTACTTACAAAACAAAATATGACAAATGTGATGCTGAGAATAAGAAGTACCATAGAAATTAAAAGAAAAGTGCTTTACCGATAAGATAACTGACAGTCGCGACACTTGCACTGAGGAATGTTCCCCAAGCAAGATCTACGACAGTAACGAGAATCGGCCAGTCTTTTACTGTCGCAAGGTTTGTAAAGTCGTACGTTGCGTAGGTAAAGAATCCGAATAGTGCACCAAGAAGTACTGCTTTGCCAAGCGATCCTGCAAGTAGCGCAGGGTGCACCGCAAAAAAGATAATCCCAACGATATAGATAAGATAGAAGATAATCGCTGCAGGCCAGTTAATGGGTCCAAGCAGGAATCCGATCTGAGATTGATAGAATTTACTTGCTACCAAGCCAATCCAAATCATATCAATGATAAAGAAAGCTGGGATGGTCAAGAGGTAAAGATATACGTAATGAATGAGCGTCATAGATTAGAGATTTAAATAGGTAATAGTTAACTGCAACACTGAGGCGAACGAAACCCAGAGAAAGTAGGGAATATTCACATACAAAACCCAGGGAATGTATGGATAGATAACATACCCAGCCCAGATAATAGTACCCAAAACGAGTAAAATATCGATTGAAGCAAGAAGATTGTTTTGTAGTCCAAACTGCAATGGAGTGAATACGACATTAAAGACTAGATTCAGGATAAACGGAAGTAATACAACAAATGGTATTACACCTTTCATGTATTGATAAAAGACGTATCCAAAGGATACTGCGATTATGGTGTAGAGCACGCCCCATACAGGTCCGAACAACCACGAAGGTGGTGCCCATTCAGGCTTAATGAGTGTCTGGTACCAGTTGTATGTATTCATGGTTGTAAGTATACCAGTACCTTATTCAAAATTTAGAACAAAAAAGATATTTTGTTACCGAATACAGCAATGATGTAGGTGAGTGTCATGTTTCCAAGTGTCAGCGCAGTGATGCATGTACGCCAGGGTTGTTTGGTGATACCCAGGGTTAGTGTGAGGAGATCGTTTGGTAGCGGTGTGAAGGCGGTGTATCCATAGACAACAGAAAACAAAACAACCCGTGATCGGTTATGTAGCCAGTGGCTCACCTGTTGGATGCGGTCCTGTAGCCTGCCGTGAGCAAGTATACGCAGTCCGTGGCGACCAATATAGTAATAGATTGTGTCCCCAATGCTAATGGCGAGTCCAGAGGCAAGAGCGAGCCCCGCTGGATTCAGTCCAGCACTCGCAAGGGTAATAATAGTTGCGACGTAGGTTATGCCACCAATGCTCGACATACCACCTAAGAGGGCAACAAGAAACATTACCCAGTAGCCATTTTCTGCCCCAATCCAGCTCAGTACAGCTTCTGGCCCCACCGTTAAGAGCAACCAGCTCCAGAGCATAATTGAGACAATAAACAGATATGCTAAAAGTGCACTTCGATTAAAAAGAATTTTCATGCGAGCTGGTTTTTCTAGTGGTGATGACCGTGTGAGTGTGAGTGACCGTGCTTTGGTGTGTATCCCTTAAGATACCGAACCGCAAAGAAGGTAACAATTGGTACTGTTAATACAAGTCCAACACTCCCAACGATAATACGAACGATTTCTGTAGCGAATATTTCAAGGTTAATTGAAGTAGCGAAGTTAGAGGGTCCGAGGTTGAAGTACAGAAGTAACGGTAGTGACACACCGGTGTATGCGAGCACTAATGTATTTACTAATGCACCAACGTGTTCGCGCCCGACACGCATCGCGCGATTGTATACCTCAAGACGGCTCATGTTCGGGTTACTGTTGAACAGTTCAGACACCACTGCCGCTTGTGTCACTGCAATATCATCAAGTACACCAAGGAATCCGATAATGAAGGCTCCTAAGAGTAACGCGGTGAAGTTAAGGGCTCCATTGGTATTAAAGTTTAGGTATATCGTTTCGTCAGATGAGAATCCTGAGAGGTCGGTGATGTGTACCGCAAAGACTGCGAAGAAAGATGTCAGTAACACTGCAATCATTGTGCCTGAGTAGGCAACGAGTGACTCTCGATTAAAGCCATGGGTAAAGAAAATAGCTGCGAACAAGATTCCTCCAGCAACCATAAAGCTCGCGAATAAGGGATTCCATCCATTAAGTATCCCGGGTAAGAGAATAAATATAATAGCCAAGAAACTTACAGCCAGTGCAATAAGTGCACGCACACCCTGCCATCGACCAAAGAGGACGATAGTACCTACAAAAATAAGGAACAAGAATAACAACGCACCCTTACGGTCTATGTTGATGATCCCGTAACTTTCACTACCGTCAATGTATACATTGTGATTGAAGTAGAACTTGTCACCTTTATCTAGTTCTAGGTAGTCATTTTCAATAGTTACCAAGTCTCCCTCGTTTGGACCATCAAGTATTTTTGCAGTGATAGTTTGGTATAAGTGTTCAGTGTCAGTACCAGGAATTTCACGAATGTCTTCGTACAGTACTTCAATAACTTTCCCGTGATAGGTACCTTGATAGTTTGAATGCAATTCCTGCGCTGAAGCAGGGAAGAAAGGTACTGCAAAGAAGAGTAGTGGCAGGATCAACAGAATTTTAGAAAAGAGTTTCATATAGAGTGCTGTGTAGTATACCAAACTATCGAGAATCAAGTTGATCGTCAGCCACCTCATACACAGGGTCTTCTTCTACGTTCACCTCTACAATCTTCTCTGCGTTCTTAAGGAGTCGACGGCAGTCGTGACTTAAGTGATAGAGATGCAGTTTCTTGCCAGATTTGAGGTATTTATCAGTTAGCGCATTTACTGCTTCAATCGCAGAGTGGTCCATGATGCGCGCGTCTCTAAAGTCGATGAATACTTCGGCAGGGTCTTTTGCGACGGTAAAGATTTGTGAGAAGCTCTGTACAGACGCAAAGTAGAGGTTCCCGTTTAGTTCGTAGTGCTTACTGCCTTTTTTATCAAGAAATGTCTTTGCTTCAATAGACTGTGACTTCTTCCAGCTGAATACCAGTGCAGAGACAACGATTCCCACAATAACTGCAATTGCTAAGTCGTACAGTACGGTAGTTGCAGAAACTAGTATTAATACAAATGCGTCAGACATCGGGATCTTTCGGATAATGCGGAAGCTCGACCAGGCGAAAGTCCCAGCCACAACCATAAACATTACTCCCACTAGTGCGGCTAGCGGGATGATTTCAATCAGCGAGCCGGCAAACAGGATAAATGCAAAGAGCGAAAGTCCAGCTACAATCCCAGCCCAGCGCCCACGCCCTCCTGAGTTCATGTTGATCATCGACTGTCCCACCATTGCGCAACCACCCATACCACCAAAGAATCCGGTGATAACATTTGCGATACCCTGGGCAGAGCTTTCCACGTTACTTTTCCCTCGTGTGTCCGTCTTTTCGTCAATCAAGGTCATAGTCATCAGTGATTCAACTAACCCAATGAACGCAAGGACAATCGCAAACGGAAATATGATGCTCAGCGTTGCAAAGCTGAAAGGAACATCAGGGATAGCGAATGTGGGGAATCCTGCATTCATGTTACTTCCCTTGAGCATATCGAGTACTGTTGGCGTATTGAGATCAAATAGCACCACAATCAATGTCACCAAGGAAATGGATGCTAACGAAGAGGGGATTGCTTTAGTAAAGCGCGGCAGGAAAGTAATCACTGCCATAGTAAGCGCTATGAGGCTCAACATAAGGAATAACTCCGAAGAAGGGAGCCATTGTCCATGCATCCAGCCAAAGTGACCTGCAGGGGTAAAAGCCTGTAGTTGTGGGATTTGTGCAAAGAAGATGACAATCGCCAAACCATTCACAAACCCAAGCATTACCGGGTAGGGGATTATTCGAGAAAATTTTCCGAGTCTGAAGAACGCTACCGCAAGCTGTATCAGTCCCATTAATACAACGGTCGCAAACAGGTACTCAACGCCGTGCGAGCGCACCAGTTCAACCATCACTACAGCCAAGGCACCGGTGGCACCCGAGATCATTCCAGGTCGACCACTAAGAAGTGCTGCAGTAAAGCTTACAATCGCCGCGGCATAGAGTCCGACAATTGGGTCCACACCTGCTACGAAGGCAAATGCGATTGCTTCAGGTACCAGAGCTAGGGCAACCGTGATTCCAGATAAGGTATCAAGGCGCCAGTTATTCGGTGATAGGTACGATAGTATATTTTCTTTCACAATGATTTTTAATTAAAACAAATCCCTCATTGTGAGGGATTGCGGCGTTTGATACGTTCAGGGATTTATAAGGTCAGTATAGTAGTTGTTTATTGGGGTGAACGCAATAGATGTTCTTATATATAAAAGCCGCCCTAGTATAAGGGCGGCCGACGTTCGTTTGTTTAGAATCGTGTTAACACGATTCTGGGAGCCAGAGGGAATATCCATTGTCCATGCTCCAGTTGGATGCTGTTTGCGAAGGCTCATGCGTTTTGTTGACGGTCAAGCTGTAACCTTTAAGGTGGAGGTCATGGTCTTCGGCATGACGTTTTGCCACCGTTGCATTCGTGAAGTTGCCCAAGAATGTTTGTCCATCGACCATCGCGATGGTAGTAAGCCCACTGTCTGCGAGTTGTTGTTCGCATGTGGCATCAGATGCCGATGCGTGAGTGCCTATTGTGATACTTAAGGCAAATGCCGTTAGTGCAGTCAAAATTCTCATTCTTTATTCCCTATCTGGGGTGGCACGGCCGAGAAATATACACTGTAGGGAGGGGGATTGCAAGGGGTGTTGTTCCATAGAAACTAAAGTGATTACGGAGGAGTATTTCATGAGACCAGGAAGAAAAAAACCACCCTAGCGGTGGTTTTTTGTTATTTCTTGCCTCCTTTACTCGCTTTTGCTGCAAGCATTTCGTATTTTACTTCCAGACGCTTCTTTGTTTTGTGCGAATGTTTTGATCCGTACGATTGCTTTAAATTTGTTGATCGTTTTGCCATGCCAGCAGTATACATTAATTGTGATTTCTGGCTATGTTTTTATATGCTCCGACGGCAGGACTCGAATCTTACAGATTCAGTTTAGGTTCTATGATATTTTCTAACGAAAAGTATCGAGAACCTTTTCGAGTCCTGACGAAAGTGACGTTGAGTCACTTTCTCCGCCGGAACAAATAAAAAAGACCCCAGAAGGGGACTTTTATATTTGCTCCGACGGCAGGACTCGAACCTGCGACCAATTGATTAACAGTCAACTGCTCTACCAGCTGAGCTACGTCGGAATGTATTGCTCAAACTTAATTGAGTAGTGGTATTGTACAGTCTTTTATTTATTTTTCAATACGTTCAGTTTATTTCTCGTTACCTGGCTAAAAATGTGGTCATGGGGTAGTGTATGCCAAGTTTAAACAGGAGGGCGATATGCGTATAACCAAGGTTGGTGCATATCGTCTACTGCGATATGTTCTTTCAGGAATTCCTACACAGATTACGTACTGGTCAGTGTTTCTAACATTGAATAGTACTGGAGTATATTATCTGATCTCAGCGATGGTAGCATTCGTTTGCTATTGGGCGGTCAATTTTTTCTTCATCAGATACGTGACGTTTAGAAGTGAAGGGGCGTTACGTACTGAAATGTTTCAGCACATTACGTTGCATGTATTGAATCAGTCTCTGAGTCTCTCAGGTCTGTATATATTAGTTAGCTATAATGACTTTAGCGCAAATAGCGCGCAAGCAATTATGAACTGTGTATATATCTTGATCAACATCTATGTCTCATATCGAATCTTTGATACTGATGCATTCAAACAAACCCCGCCAAAATGACTTGGCGGGGTTTTACTTTACGTTAGTGACACAACAGTGTTTCTTAAACGTAGTATACTGTATAGGTAGTTAGAAAATAACGACACGATTATGCTTACATTATATTATAAACCGACATGTCCATTTTGCCAGCGTGTGCTTGGTGAGGCTGAAGACATGGGTATTAAACTAGATTTAAAAGATATTTCCTCAGATCCTGTACTGGCTGATGAACTGATTGAGAGAGGAGGGAAGCGAATGGTGCCGTATTTAGTTGATGCTGATCGTAATGTTGAGATGTATGAATCGGGTGATATTGTTGCGTATTTTGCGGAACATTATAAAGACGGGACGGGAGCAAGTGACGTCAATGGACTTAAGGTTCATAAGAGTGACGATGAGGTGTGTGATACGTGCCAGTAGGTAGGTCGCGCGGGCGATTACTTAGATAATATAATATATAGACTATGGCATTTCCAATGATTCAATTTAAGGCGACCAATACTGAACTAATCGGAGATTTACAGGACATCCTTGAACAGAAGCTACATTCTCTAGAGAAATACATCGCTGAAGATAAGACTGACGTTACCTGTCAAGTTGAGTTTGAAAAGATCACTTCGCAGAATTCGGGGAAGATTTATCGCATTGAAACAAACCTATACATCGATGGTACGTTATACCGAGCTGAGTCTACTGAAACGACCTTTGAAGAAGCAATTGATGAAGTGCGTAACGAGCTTGATAAGGAGCTACGTCGATCGAACAAGAGGCGCGAGACGATGCTTAAGCGAGGTGGACGAAAGATTAAGGAGATGATGCGATTTGGAGGGTAGGTAGAAATAAAACCGCGTGAATTTTGTTCACGCGGTTTTATGTTGTCTGTGTCCTATCCTTCAAACGCTTCGTAATCCATTTCCTTCTTTCCTTCAGGGGTAACGCGCAGTGGCACAAAGATTCCGTCTCCATTGAGTTCTGCTGACACGATTTTAACACGCACCTGCTTCTCATTTTTTTCTATAAAAAAGAATGTCCCCGGAAATCCTTCGTACGCGCAGAACTTTAGGTAGTTGGCGTATCCATCGTCTTCGAGGTTGATCTCGCCATCTGCCTTCTCCATTTTTCCACAGAACGTTGCCTGTTCGTGGTCTTGCTCCTGTGGATCAATGTCTCCAGCGATCCATTGTGGAATGACACTTGCAAGGAGCGCGCCTCCAGTGTTCGCCAGAGCAATATCAAGTTCGTTACCCCCAATCGGCCACTGCGCTTCTTCGATATCCATAACCTGCTGGGCCAGAATCGGTCCGTGGTCCATTTTTTCATCCATTTGCATGATACTCACGCCACACTGCTCACGCAGGTCTTGCAGGATCGTAGAGCGGATAGGGCTTGCGCCACGCAGGAGTGGCAGAAGAGATGGGTGTACGTTGAGTGTTCCATGAGTAGGTGCGTCGATCAGCCACTTTGGCATAATTTTGTTGTATGCAACTACGACGAATAGATCAAAAGAGTTTTCGGTTAATGTAGCAAGTTCCTTCTTGTCTTTAAGTGTTTCAGGTTGGAATACAGGAATGTTCCGTTCAAGTGCCCATGTCTTACTTGCCGGTGCAGTCAGTACCTGCTTGCGCCCAACAGGACGATCTGGGTTGCAAACCACAAGAGAAGGAACGAGACCACATGCCTCAAGTTCGTTAAGTACAGGAACACCAATAGGTTCACCTCCAAAGTATGCAAAGTTAATGTTGTTTTCAGTTGTTTTTTCCATGAATTTATATACTATACCGTAAGGAATAGTAACAGCAACAGGAGAGTTAGATGTCGTCACTTCGTTTTACGAAACCACTTCAAATCAAGGGTCTTCCAAAAGAGGTAGAGTCTGAGTGGGAAGGTCTTATTGTGGGCCTTGCTTCAGCGTTTCCGTTCAGTATTGGATGCATTGATACTGGACCTGCACGTATCTGGGATGATAAGAAAGAAGTCTACCGATGTGATGGGCCTTTCGAGCATGATCCACAAAATTTGGCGCACGCCATGATGGACAAGTGTCTTTGGATAAGTCATGTTTCACTGACTCATGCGTGTAAATATTCGTCTCCTCGACGACCAGGTATTTTGGTATGGCTTGAAAGTGAAGAAGGTAAACAATTTAGACATTTTCAGGTCAGTGAAGGAGTTGCAGAGTATTTGCCGTAAATCCAAAAAAAGAAAAGAGGACTCTTTCGAGTCCTCTTTATTTATTCTCTCTATTATTATTCAGCTTCTCTTAATCCTCGCTTCTCCATCTCTTCCTTTGAGTAAATTTTCTCTGCGATATCGGTGAAGAGAATTCCGTCTAGGTGATTATTTTCGTGCTGGATGATCTGTGCAAGTAAGCCACCTGCACCACGTTCGAAGATATCCCCATTCTCATCAAGGGCGCGCATAGTCACATTCTTGTGTCGCTTTACCTCTCCATACATCTCAGGAAGCGAAAGACAGCCTTCTCCCACAACATGTGTTTTTTTCGAAGCTTTAATGATCTGAGGATTAATCGCTGCGAAAGAGGGAAGTGCATCACGATCATTGCTTTGGTCCTGGATGATAAAAACACGTTTAGAAACACCAATTTGTGGAGCTGCGATGGCAACCGCAGTAAAACCATCGACACTGTAGCTCTTGAGAGCTTCTTTCATGTCTTTGATGAGTTTATCTACAAACCCGCTCGCAATTTCTTCTTGCGTTACTTCTTCCGCAATTGCGTGTAGCACGGGATGATTTTCTGGTACTAATTTAGCCATATATGATTGGTACTATACCGTATGTTTTGGTAAATATAAAGGAAAATGAGCAAGCAGTATATGAGAGCACTAGGCAAGACGCTAGTGTATTCTCGGACTGGGAAGTCCTCGTATACTGAGCGTTTGCATCAGAAAATTATAGTCGCACCGCGGTGCTCCTTAATTGTCTAAATAATTTTATCTGGATTAATCTCAATCTTTACCGAAGGTGGCAACTGTCGCAATTGTTCTACAAGCTTAGCATCAGGGTATTCTTCCTTTGGAATACGGATCAGTCCGTATCGTGTAATACCTTTCTTGGTCACTGTTGGAGCGTTGTAGCATTGCATATCGTGGTTGAGTGTCTGCGTTTTAATGTACTCTTCAGCTTCACGGATTTGATCTGGCGTTCCTGCCCAGGTAAGGAGGATGAATACTGCGTAAGGAGGATACGAAAGTGCTTTACGCATCATGATTTCTTCTGAGTAGAAATCATCAACAAGACCACGTGCTGCGTATTTTAAGAGTTGATCAGTTTCAGTTCGGGTTTGTACAAAGCATTCGTTGGATGTTTTTTCTCGTAGGCTCAGCAGAAGTCCTAAAAGTGTTTCTTCAGCACGCCATGTTGGGATTGCACGCGCCGCCTCGTATGAGGTTACAACTGATACAGCTACTGGCTTAGTAAGGTACGGCAACGCCATAGTGGTCCCGATCATGATTGAACCTTTTGTTTCGTAAAATTGCTTGGCTAGTTTTTTTGCTTTAACGTGGGTGGTTGCCGACGTATGATCGAAAATAGTTAGCGGTGCGTCAGCAAAGTGCTTGCGTACTTGTTGGGCTACTTGCTGGATACCGATGCCTTGTTCGCGTAATCGCCATGAACCACACTTTGGGCACGTATCGTCCGCGCGTACTTTCTTCCCTGAGGTGCTCGAGAAGAACCATCGTTTTTCTTCACCGTTTTCATAGGTTTGTAGCAGGGAATAGGGCGCTCCTGAATCAGGACAACGGAAGATGTGACTACAATCCCAGCAAGTCACTAATGGCGCAAGTCCTTTGCGCGCAGCAAATAAGAACACCTTGCCCTTGGCTTTAATCGTTCGATTAATCGAATCAATTACTTGTGGTGTGAATATTTCAAATTCCTTTGATCCTTCAGTTTTCTCGTGTTCGGATACGGTAAAAGCACTTTCGATTCCCAGGCGCTTAGGATGTTCTTCGTACGTTTCGTAGACATCGTCTCGTCGCAATGCTTCTTCTTCGGTACGTGGGAGGATGTCACCAAAGAGAATATTTCGCTTGGTTACTCGTGCATAGGTCTTGAGAATCTCACGTGCATCAAGGTAGGGACGGGTTCGGGTCTTGTAGTGGTTTGAACCGCACTCTTCAACGATGATACTGGTGATGTCGTGGCGATCAAGGAACGCGAAGTTAGGCGTAGTGATGATGAGTTTTGCGGTGCTCAGGTCAGAGAACGCTTCGTATGATTTCTCGATTTGCTTCTTTGTGTGCGTGCTTGCGAATGTGACTACTCGTTTTTCTATGCCATTCTCGAGTGCTTCTTTGGCACTGTGCACTGATGCTGAGGTTGGGACTACAAAAAGTACTGAACCGCGATGCGCGAAGCACTGTCGGATGTGACTGCGGTATGAGATGAATCGATCTACAGAGAGTGCACTGAGGATTGAGGGTGTGTAGTTTTCGTTATTCTCGTAGTCGGTGGTGTATGGGTACTCCCGCATGCCGGTACGTACGTCGGGTGGGAGTAATGCAAAGAGTATTCCTCCCAGGTGCGCTGGCGTTACTTTCGCGAGTTCCTGCGCGGTCTGCATGAGGCTCTTAGGAAGTGATGGTGGATTTTCTTGGGTTGCTAGTTTCTTTAGTGAGAAGGTTGCCGCGCGAATAGCAGTTTTAGCGGCCGACACAGGCTTTGCGCTGACAACAACCCCTTGGATCACTTTCTTTCGGATAGGTACGGTGATCAACGAGCCCTCAGAATACTGAGTTGCTGAATAGTATGAAAGTGAGTCAATCATACCCGCGCGCGCCAAAGGAATCACCTCGATAATAAACATGGTACGGCCATTATAGCAAAAAAAGAAAAAGAGCTGAAATCCATTAGATTTCAACTCTTTTGTTCATTCCCGACAGGCCTTGCCTGTCGACATCTCTCCGACAGGCAAGGCCTGTCGGAAGGGGTTAAAATTCCTCTAAGTACTCTACTTTTGCGCCAAGTGACTGCAGTCGTTCGACTAAGTTCTCGTATCCTCGGTTGATACTGTAGATATTTCGTAATACTGAGGTTCCTGTTGCTCCGAGCATTCCGATTAGGAGGATGGTTGCGGGACGTAGTGCTGGCGGGCACACGAGCTCGTTCGCTCGCAACTTTGATGGGCCAGTGATATAGATTCGGTGGGGGTCTGCGAGCATGGTTTCTGCACCAAGCTTATCAAGTTCCGTGAAGTAGATTGCACGTTTCTCATATACCCAGTCGTGGATGAGTGTCTGTCCTTCTGCTTGGGTGGCGATTACTGCGAAGAAGGGGAGGTTGTCGATGTTAAGGCCTGGGTATGGGCGCGCGTATACTTTCTCGTGTAGTGAGATAAGTTTTGATGGCTTGGTGACGATGTCTACTAGACGCGTCATGCCATTGTCGCTCACATACGGTTCTGACTGTGTGTAGTTGAATCCCATCTTCTCAAGCTTCAAAAGCTCAAGCTCAAGGAAATCAATCGGACATCGAGTGATAGTTAATTCTGAGTTGGTGACAATCGCTGCTGCTAAGAAGAACATTGAGTCAGTTGGGTCTTCAGCAAGGGTGTATTCGATGTCTGTAGCAATTGCTTCTACACCTGTGACGGTAAGGGTTGTGGTTCCGACTCCTTCAATCTGAACGCCACACGCAATAAGGAATGCACACATTTCCTGCACCATGTAGTTCGCAGAACAATATTTAATAGTGGTGGTGCATGGTGAGAGTGCAGCAGCAAAGAGTGCGTTTTCAGTCACCGTGTCACCTGATTCGTAGAGAATAATCTCACTTGGACACACGGGGTCAGCAGTTACTTCAAACGCATCTTCAGTAGTTTCGATATTCACACCAAAGTGCTCTAGTGCGTAGAAATGTGGTCGCACGGTACGGCTTCCAAGCTTACATCCTCCAGACTGAGGGAGTGAGAACTCTTTAAGATGGTGCATTAGGGGTCCAATGAACATCACGATACTTCGTGTTCGCCGTGCAGCTTCTACATTGATCTTAGAGAGATCAAACTTCTTTGGTGGCGTGATCTTCATCAAATCGTCTTCCCATTCGATCTTTACATCAATACTCTCAAGTACCTCGATAAGTCGGTACACTTCTTCAATGCGAGGCATCCGCCGCAGGGTAGTTGTACCAGTATTAAGCAGTGACGCGCACAGAAGACCAACCGCACCATTCTTTGAGGTGTTGGTTCGGATAGTCCCACTAAGCTTCTCA
>JBLHQB010000013.1:0-18630 GCA_047624725.1 Patiriisocius sp.
ACATTTTTAGTTTGAAAATCGATGAAATGCACGCTGTATGCGGAAAATAATGCGAGGCCTACGTGTTGTAGGGTGAGCATTATTTACTGAAGTACAGCAAAGCAGTTCGTTATTTTTAGACTAAAAGTCCACCTTTACTACTTCCCGTTCTTCCGAATTCTCAGCAAGTTCGAAGTACTCTCGTGCCTCAAAGTTAAACATGTTTCCGATCACGTTAGACGGGAATGACTGTAGTTTGATCGTTAGATCTCGTACATTACCGTTATAGAATCGACGTGCTGCCTGAATTTTGTTTTCAGTATCTGAAAGTTCTGCTTGTAGCTCACTAAAGTTCTGATTAGCCTTCAGGTCTGGGTACGCTTCAGCGATTGCCAAAAGACCTCCAAGAGCTCCTGTTAGTGCTGATTCAGCTCCTGCCATTGCAGTGATCTGTTCTGCAGTAATGTTGCTCGGGTCAACGTTTGTCTGCGTTGCTGCTGCTCGTGCTGCTACCACTGCATCAAATGTTTCTCGTTCGTGTGCTGCGTATCCCTTTACAGTCTCAATCAGGTTTGGGATAAGGTCGTATCGTCGCTTTAGCTGTACATCAATATCCGCCCAAGCCTCGATTGCTCGCTGGGTTAGTTTTACAAATGCGTTGTATGTTCCAACTGCATACAGTGCTACTGCTGCAATTACTCCTACAATAATCCAAGTTGACATCATAACGTTCAAAATTACCTATTTAATTAGTACAGACATTCTATCACGCAATTATGTTGACACAATACGTATCTAGATGTATTAATTAAACTAGAGAATTAAATAGAGAGCAGAGGTAGATTACAAAATGCCATTTACGAGCTTTGAAAGATTGCCTGTAGGCAGCCACTTCCACACACTGGAAGATGACTGGATAAAGACAGACAAGGTTTACGAGGGCGACGGCGTGAAGTTTAACGCTGTTTCTGTCACCTACGAACAATTAGATCCGGACGCTGATAGTTACGAAGAACTAGATGTCTACTTCTTTGACTGCCCAAGGCTTGTTCAATATAATCCAGACAAATTGCTAGTTGAAGCATTTGCTATCCTCGCTAGATAAGAAAAAGGCCGATGCAATTGCATCGGCCTTTCGTTATTTCTATACCATCACACCAACCTGAGGGAATCGTGCAAACGCTGCATCTCTGCATGCACGGGCTTCTACTGGGTCAGCAGATGCTGCGATGAGCCTGTCTTCCCATTTTTGGTCAATAAGACCAAATTTCCGTGCGACAAGAATACAGAACGCCTGATCCCATTTAGGTGGAAACCCTGAGAAGGACAGGAAGCAACCATTAGGAAGCTTGATACCACCACCATAGACAGGTGGATCAGCCTCGGGGTCAGCAACTTGTTCGCTGACGATAGTATCGTCATCTCCAGCACGCGTTGCGTAGTTTTTGTTTGCTGCATGACCGCCAAATCGGTGACCATCTTTTTCTGACACACTGCCAACAACGCGTACTTGATGCATGCCGCGCCTTGGGTCATGTATCGCCAAAGCACCACCGCTGCGTTTATCATCCTCAGTGGAAACCAACGATTGAGCAAATGTTTCAGCGATTTTGCCAGCAAAATCAAAAATTTTCTGTGCTAAATCGCGTGTCAAAGCAATGTCTTTAGGATTCAAAGAACCATCCATTATCTCTTCCCTTCTCTATAATGTTATTTACAGTGCACAATGCCATAAAAGTAGCAAGGTGTCCATAGATAAAGCCCGATGCAGTGCACCGGGCTTTTATTTTAGGCTGCTACTTGCAGCGACTGCATGACCTCTTCGATCACTGCTGCGTGTGGATTGCCCGAAATGGCAAACACCTTTTCTTGTTCCGTCAGATCAATAATACCGAAATTTCGTGATGTTGCGCATGCGACCGCCTCGTCAACATGTTCTTCAAAGCCTGAAGGGCCGTGCGCGGTTTGACCATCAATACTACTGATGACACCTCCGTATATTGGCGAATCAGCATTCTCGGCCCGGATCTGGAAACTTGAAATTGCATCTGGACACTGAAGGACGGCAGTACATTTATTCAATGCGAAGGTTGTGAATGCAATAACCTCGTCTCCCGGGTTAGCCAACTTCGCAGTTCCCAACACTTTTCCATCTTCATTTTGCGACACATATACACCACCCGGTGTTTCTGCGAACAAGTCAGGATCGAGATCCATCCATGCTTTTACAAACTTCAGTGCGTACTGCGCTTCATCTTTAAAAGACCAATTCATTGTTGCTATCTCCCTATATAAGCAAATGTTTTAAACTGGGAGTACAGTGTCACAGATACCGTGGCGTGTCCAGGAACATACAAGCACCTACGCGATATTGTATTGACTTACGTGCTACATTCTTTATATTAGAATACAGAGATCAGGGAGAGCGACAATGTCACCAATAAACCAATGGGGCTTTGATGTTGCTACATACAATCAAGCCAGAAATTCAACAGATTCCAAGGAGTTAGAATCATTAGCGGTACACTCGAATTCATATATTCGGGCTTGCGTTGCTACAAACAAACATCTGTCCAGTCAAACAGTTACGGCATTACTACACGACTCAAGTGAGGGTGTGATCATGCACGCACTTGAGAATAGCAATATCACACGTACACAGTTTACGGAATTGTTTGAGCGATACATGCAAAAACCATACAGTGAGTTACTGCACCCAACATTAGCAGAACATCCACTGGCAAGCATTGAGAATCTGCAAGTTCTCTTGCAGCGTGGTAAATGGAGCATCACGCTCAATGTTCTTAACAACCACCGTGGTCGCGACACGACCGTATTTAGGAATCTTATTGCTACTATCGTGCGGCTACACAATTCAACAGACGAAAGTGAGAAAATTTTAGGACGACTTGCATACAAGCGTACCTATGGTCATTATCCTTATAAGGAAAGTGATTGAAAATATTCAAAAGGTCGATGCACATGCATCGGCCTTTTATATATTACTTTTGCAGAACAAGTCACAAGAGGTTGCAAAAGTACCACTCATTGTTGACACCGTAGGTATCTATATATATATATTTGAACTGGACATAGTCCCTTGAAAAGCCGTAAATAGATCGGCATAGTCACGAAAACACAGGAGAAGAAGCAATGAACGCATTTGTTCACACACACGTCACAAAACTGAAAACCTGGTCTGACTGGGAACATTCCTGGTCCAAAGCCACAAATGAAACAGCTCTTACGGGGCTTCTACATTCTGGATTTGCCTTTGAACTAAAACCTGAGGAAGAAACAAAGAGACTTTGCAGGTACCTATCGACCGCAGATTCTCAATCTCCATACCCAGATGGTCTGAAGACAAAAGCTGCGACTGTTTTCTTCCAGAAATTTAAATTTGAAAACCTTGCATATCTTCATCAGGACGCGTTTGAAGCACTGCTCCATTTTCTGAGAGAGACTGAGGATGGTGATGTAAATTATGGATCTTTTCTTGAGAACACAGCTGTCTTGCATGCACTAAATAAGCATACTGCTGAGGTTGCTTTCGAAAAGATTACCTCTTTCTTCTCTATACTTTGGCTCAGGAAGCGATTCCCTCACATACGAGACCGTGTTACGGGAGCAACTTCCACAGAATTCGTAACGAAACATCGACTTTCGTATCTCACAATTCTTTCGAGTTTTCATAAAGGGTTATACAAAGTAATACCTAAGTACCTCGAGACGCGAACCATGTCTCCAGAACTCACCTGCAAACAACTCGAGGGACACAACACAGCATGGGAAAAGTTCGATACAGTTACAATGAGTCATCTATACGAACTTGCTCTGCGAACATGCATGTCGAATGATCCAACATTTGCTGAAGCTCGGGTGCTTGGATCATGTGTGGCTGAAGTCTATGACACTATTCCTTCAAGAAAGGCCGCCATTGCGGAATTACTTGCAAAAACGAAACTTAAGGAAGAAATAAAGACGAAACAAGGACAGCTTGCACGAATGTAAGCGACAAAACCACGGATCATACCGATCTGTGGGTTTTTTTTATTCCTTATCGAACTCTCGATGACGCAGCAGATGTAGTCAAAGGATTGCTTTAGATGTGAGGAAGACAAGAAAAAAGACCCGAGCGGTACTGTGATGCCGTGGGTCTTTTTTAGTTCAGTGGCCTAGATTGAGTTTAAGGGCTTGATGGTCAGAATTTGCCCTAGGGGCAGAACAAATTCCGACAAGCTTTCGCAATAGTCGCTGCGCTCGTTTGCTCAAGCTACATACCCATTCCCATGCCGCCCATTCCATTCATATCAGGCATCGCTGGGACTGCTCCTTCTGGCTCTGGCTCATCTGCGATTGCTGCTTCTGAGGTGAGGAGGATTGCTGCAGCTGATACTGCGTGCTGTACTCCTGCTCGCTCTACCTTCACTGGGTCGATGATTCCTGCTTTGATCATGTCTTCTACCATCTCTCCCTTCGCTGCATCGTATCCTGCGTTTCCTCCTGCTTCTTTTACTTTTTGCACGATAACTGCTCCTTCGTCTCGTCCGGTGTTATCTACAATCTGTCGAAGAGGCATCTCAAGTGCTTTAAGTACGATGTTGTACCCCACAAGCTCTTCTCGCCCGAGATCCTTCTTCGCAAGTACTTCTTTTTCTACGAATGCTGCTGCTTTAGCTAGTGATGTTCCTCCTCCAGAAACAATCCCTTCGTCGATTGCTGCCTTCGTTGCGTTTACGGCATCCTCGATCTTTAACTTGAGATACTTCATCTCAGTTTCTGTTGCAGCTCCTACACGGATTACTCCAACGCCACCACCAAGCTTTGCGATACGCTCTGCAATCTTGCCAGCATCAAATTTGTTCTCTGATGCTTTCTCGTGTGCGCGTAGTGCTTCGATACGATCTTCAATAGATCCCTTCTCACCTTCACCTCCAACAATAATAGTATTGTCTTTAGTTGAAATAACTCGTGCTGCATGCCCAAGTTGCTCAAGCTCAACGTCTTCAAGCTTATGTGCAAGTTCTTCGGTAATAAGCTGACCACCAGTAGTGATCGCGATATCTTCAAGGACTTCTTTCTTTCGGTCACCGTATCCTGGAGCTTTCACAGCAAGTACTGAGAATCCACCTTTGAGCTTGTTTAGTACGAATGTCGTCAACGCCTCGCCTTCGATGTCGTCAGCGATGATAACCAACTCCTTCTTCCCTGTCTGCGCGATCTTTTCAAGTAATGGAAGAATCTCTTGTACGTTTGAAATTTTCTTATCAGTTACCAGAATCTGAGCATCTTTGTACTCTGCTTCCATTCGCTCTGGGTTTGTCACCATATATGGAGACACGTACCCACGGTCGAATTCCATTCCTTCAGTAAGTTCAGTTTCAATACCGAATGACTGTGACTCTTCAACAGTCACCACACCATCCTTCCCTACTTTCTCGATAGTTTCAGCGATCTTCGCTCCGATTTCTGCGTCTTCTGCAGAAATAGTTGCTACCTGCTTAATTTCAGCAGTCGTTGAGATCTGTGTTGCTTGCTCGTGCAGTGCCTTCACCACATCTTCTGATGCGTGCTCCATCCCAGCTCGCACTGCCATTGAGTTAAGTCCGAGTGTTGTCTGTCGCAGTCCTTCGTTTACAAGCGCCTGCATAAGTACTGTTGCTGTTGTCGTTCCATCTCCCGCAAGCTCGTTTGTCTTATTAGCAACTTCTTTCACGATCTCAGCTCCCATGTTCTCAAACTTGTCTTTGAGAACAATCTCTTTTGCGATAGACACACCATCGTTGGTGATTAACGGTCCTCCGTATCCCTTATCAAGAATAACGTTTCGTCCTCGGGGTCCAAGTGTCACTTTTACAGCATTCGCTACGGTATCAACACCTTTCTGAAGCTTTTTCTTCACATCTTCACCAAATAATACTTCTTTAGCCATGGTTAGTTTGTTAGTAGTTAGTAATTAGTAGTTAGTTTGTTAGTAGTTGGCAGTTAGTCATTAGTCTTTAGTCTTTAGTCTTTAAAGAATGCTTCAACATTCTTACTAACTGCTATCTGCTCAGGGCTACCTACTAACCCAGAATCGCAAGGATACTTGGTTCTCCAACGATGAAATACTCCTGATCATCAATCTTTACTTCATCAAATCCGTATTTTGAATACACTACTCGATCGCCTTCTTTTACCTCCATAGCAACACGCTTTCCGTTTTCATCCATTTTTCCAGCGCCTACCTTCACCACAACTCCTTCTCCCGCTTGTTCTTTCTTAGCTGACTCAGGGAGAATAATGCCTGAAGCAGATTTTGTCCCTGCCTCTTCTTCGGTAAGTGGTCGCACTACGACTCGATCTGCAAGTGGCTGGATCTTAATTTCTGACATATCTTATATACATTACCAATATTCAAATAAATACCTCCAGAAGAAAACAATCTTCTGCGAACAACCATTATACGCCCGTAGAAATTGATTGCAATTATACGCATACTGAGGCACCCTGGTAATAGAGAAGCTGTACAGGGAGTACACAATGATATTTTGCATACTTATATTTTTATGCCTGCAGTACTGGCTATACACACTCCAGTGCCGGGCATTTGCGAACCCTACTAAATTCCAATTACTTGAACTAGTCCCGCTTACACTACTGCTGTACAACACCGCAGTAGCAGTTGCATCACTATGGAACAACAGTGACTCATCGCTAATGTATGTCTATGGAGGATTTCTGATGTTCTTTGGAGTTATTGGAACATCGTTGATTTTTGTTTGCACACAACTGCGAAAGAAATGAATGAACCCCGCGCTCTGGCGTGGGGTTTCTCTTTTTCTGCTTTTCTGTATAGTGGAAGAAGTAAAGAAACAGAGTTCAATCAAGAGGTATTAACAAATGGCTTATCCAAAAGGAGACAGCGACTACCGCATCTTCATCATTAAAAAAGTTATTGACGATGGAAATGGGTGGTTTAAGATTACTTCCACAGATGGATTAGATTGTACCCCAGTGCACAAAGATTGGCTCAATGGACTGATCTTGAAGCCTGGTCTGAAATACCGTGCATATGCATGGATGGGTATTGGAAGAGGTTTATACATCAGTGGTCATGTTATCCGTCAATACAAAACGAAAAAGGAGTCGCACGCCTGGGTGAAAGAGCATTTAAGGAAAAGTATGGCTCACCGGCGTAAAAACAAAAAAAATGTTAATCAATAATCATTTTTTAAAAACCATAGATGTAACTTAAAATCCTGTGCTCAAGTACAGGATTTTCTTTTACCTAACAAAACTCTTGCTTCCCTCCATACTTTCTGATATTATCCTCAGCACATGGAATTCATACAAAACGTAGTGCTTCCGGCATTACCATATGTACAAATCATTCTCTCCATTCTACTGATTGCAGCTATTATGCTTCAGCAACGCGGATCGAGTCTTGGTGGTGCATTCGGAGGAGACAACTTTAGTGCAACGTTTCACAAGCGACGAGGTGGCGAACAATTTCTGTTTCGTGCATCTATCATCCTTGCGATTCTTTTCGTAGCAAGCGCACTTATCGCTGTTATTTTCTAACCGCTGCAATTTGCAGTGCTATTTATTGATATACTTAGCCATTTTACCGTGCGTTACGCACCGTATTCTCTACATGAAAGCAATAAACAAAACGAACGAAGGTTCATTTCTTAATCGTTATTTTGCGTTCCTAGAACGCCGTAACAAAGGAGATATTCTTATTTTTCATCTTGCGCTGATGGCTGTTTTTGCATCGTTTTTCTACATGCTGATTGTTGCAAACACACAATATTTAACATCAGTACCAAGCAGCGGAGGGACACTTGTTGAAGGAATTGTGGGCACGCCGAGGTTTGTGAACCCGGTACTCGCTATTACTCGAGCCGATCACGATATGGTTGCATTGGTATACAGTGGGCTTATGAAGCTCAACAGCGAAGGTACGCTTGTACCTGATCTTGCTGAGTCTGTTGAACTATCCGAAGATGGACGAACGTATCACGTAACGCTTAAACAAGGCATTCGATTCCACAACGGAGACATGCTTATGGCGCGAGATGTTGCATACACCATTGCACTTATCCAAAACCCAGACCTAAAGAGTCCACTTCGTGGAAACTGGGATGGGGTTCTTGTTGAAGAGCTTGGTGAATACGAACTGAATATTGTTATTGAAGAAGAATACGCGCCGTTTATTGAAAACCTGACAACGGGGATTCTACCCCGAGAAATCTGGGACGAACTGCCGACCGAACAACTTCCTTTTAGTGCAAACAACACTGAACCAGTTGGAACCGGACCATATATGGTAAGTGACGTACTACGTAACAAGTCAGGCCTGATTAACGCATACGAACTTACTGCGTCAGACAATGCAGGCCAACGACCGAACATTCAGACACTTGTATTTAACTTCTATCAGAACGAAGAAGATCTTCTTGAAGCACTTGACGGACAACAAATCTCAAGTACACCAAGTCTTTCCCCTCAAGCATTAAGTACTATTGATACTGAGGTCTACACCATCATCGAGAAGCCGCTACCACGCACATTCTCTATCTTCTTTAACCAGAACCGATCAAGCGCACTACGCGACAGTTCAGTGCGAGAAGCGCTCAACGTAGCCATTGACCGTGTTGCCTTAATTGAAACTGTGTTGCACGGTCATGGTATCCCCATCGAGAGCCCTGTGCCACCTGGCTTTCTTGCGATAGAATCAACAGATACAGAAGCGACGATTTCCACAGACAATCAGTCACGCATTGAACAAGCAACAATCATCTTAGAAAACGGAGGATGGACGCAGGGTGACAACGGATCATGGAGCAAAGACATCGACGAGGAAACTATTTCCCTATCTATCTCGCTCTCTACAGCAAACACAGAATTGTTTGATGCAACAGCAACCGCAATCGCAGCAGCCTGGGAAGAACTCGGGGTGCAAGTAAGTGTTGATCAATTTGAACAAACAGACCTCGTACAAGGAATCATCCGACCTCGAAGCTTTGAAGCACTACTTTTCGGAAACGATATCGGACGAACTATCGACCTCTACCCGTTCTGGCACTCATCACAAAAAGATGATCCTGGGCTAAATATCGCGCAGTATACAAACATCGACACTGACTTCCTTCTTGAGGATATCCGAACTGAAAAAGATGAGACACTTCGTAACGAAGCAATTGCATCATTTGAAGCTATTGTAAAAAAAGAACTCCCTGCCCTGTTCCTCTTTACACCAACCTTTAGTTACGCTCTTGATACAAATGTATCTGCTGCAGACTTTACGCGCATTAGCAAGCCAAGTGAACGCTTTACCAACATTGCAAACTGGCACATGAGTGCAAACAAGCTTTGGCCTGTATTTAACAACAATTAGCAACACCTCTATTAGTTATTAGTTGCAAGGATCGATCGAAGATAGATTTTTACAACTATTCATTAATAGAATATAACCAAAAAATTATGAACCCAGAAAACAAAGCAACGCCTCAGGCAGCAGCTTCAAATCCCAATCCAAACAGGAGTCGGAATAACCAAAACCGAAACCGCTCTGCACAACCTCGATCTGGAGGTCAGCAAGGACAGGGGCAGCGCCAAGGTGCCAGCAACAGCAACCAGAACCGACGAGGTCCTGGCGCGGGTGGCAACAACCGTCCAAACAACAATGCTGGAGGAAATGGCAAGAAGCGAGGTGGTGGAGGCGGAAACCGTCGAAACAACCGACGCCGAAGCATGACCAACCCAGCACTTACCCACCGAATGGCTGAAAAGGACCACAAGGCTCCTATCATCCCAGAAGTAACTGACGAAAACACGGTTCGTGTTATTCCAATGTCTGGAGTAGAACAGATCGGTCGGAACATGACTATCGTTGAAACAAAAGACGATATCATCATCTTCGACATCGGATTCCAGTTTGTGTCTCCTGAAGCAAAAGCACCAGGGATCAACTACATCCTGCCAAACACGCAGTACCTCGAAGAACGAAAGCACAAGATCCGTGCACTTGTTATTACTCACGGTCACCTCGACCACATCGGAGGAATCCCATTTGTAATGGAGCGAATTGGTAACCCACCAATCTACACACAGTACCTAACTTCTTTGATGGTACTCAAACGACAAGAAGAGTTCCCACATCTCGATCCAGTAACAATGAATGTTATTAAAGAAGGTGACTCATTCACTGTTGGATCAACAAAGCTTGAGACATTCCCGGTAACGCACTCTATTCCTGACGCAATGGGAGTATCGGTGAAGACTAAGCACGGAGACGTGGTAATTACTGGAGACATCAAACTTACGCACGAAGATGGCGAAGTAATCCCTGAAGAACGAAAGGACTGGGAAGGTGTGGGTCAGAACAAGAACTTGCTTCTTGTGTGTGACTCAACTAACGCCGACCGAAGTGGGTGGTCAGCACCAGAAGGTGTTGTATTCACCTCACTTGAGGAGATCATCAGCGGCGCATCAGGACGTCTGATCATCGGGACATTCGCATCACAGTTCGATCGACTTATCAGTATCATCAACACCTGTGAGAAGTACGGGAAGAAAGTGGTAATGGAAGGACGGTCAATCAAGACCAACATCGAAATTGCACTTGTTGCAAAACTCTTTGAAGTAAAGCCTGATACATTCATCAATGCTGGAGACATGGGAGACTACGCTTCAGACCGAATCGTGATCCTTTCAACTGGAGCACAGGGTGAAGAGTTCGCTGCGCTTATGCGTATGGCTACTGGCAAGCACAAGTTTGTAGAGCTTACCGAACGAGACACACTTGTACTTTCCTCTTCTGTTATTCCCGGAAACGAAATTGCAGTACAGAAACTAAAAGACAATATTTACCGAAAGAATGTACGGGTGATCAACTACCGATCAGCAGCAGTACACTCTTCAGGACACGGAAATGCAGGAGAACTTATTTGGGTACAGCAAACAGTGAAGCCTAAATTCCTCCTTCCTGTACACGGACACCACTATCACCTGAAGAGCCACATGTATGCTTCAGTAGAAAACGGATTCCCAAAAGAGAACATCGTCGTTCCAGATAACGGAACAATCATCGATATCACTAACGGTACGGATTTGAAGGTACTAAAGGTAAAAGCACCAAGTGACATCATCATGGTAGACGGATTTACCGTCGGCGCGCGACAAGAAGTAGTACTTCGCGATCGTACTTCCCTATCTGAAGATGGAATGTTTGTGATCATCGCAACAGTGAACACAAAGACTGGTAAGTTACGAAAGTCACCAGATATCATTTCACGAGGATTCGTATATCTCCGAGAGAACCAACAGCTTCTCTCAGAAGCACGAGTACTCATCAAGCGAACGGTAGAAAAACGAACCGAGGGAATGAACCCAATTGACCTAGATATGGTTAAAGACGAACTAGCAGACACCGTAAGCGGATTCTTGATGCAAAAGACAAGCAAGAGCCCTATGGTGATTCCAGTACTGATTGGGATATAACAAATCAAATGAGTAAATACCCGAAGGGTATAGTACGAATTTAGTTCCCAATTTGCTCCTTTCTTAGAGCAAATTGCTGGAACACTCCAGATTTAAGTATCTACCTCATTAGCAGATACATCGTAAACACCTAAGTATTTATACTTAGGTGTTTACTTTTTACATAATCATGGTATTGTAATTCCAGAAACAGAAAGGTCAGACAATGACGGAAACAGTAAGATCAAGTCAGACAATTTATGCCCGACCCATGCGTACCCTACCAACGGGGCCAGATTCAGGCACGCTGATACGCAGTCCTCATGGAACGATTGTGTACTACACCTATCTCATGACTCCTGACAAACATGAGAGCATCTACCGACACTTAATCTGTAAAGATGGTACTATCTCAAAAATTCCACATTCGGTTAAGCCTAGATTCAACACTTGTGTTCATGAATTTGGAACAACTGGAGTGGCATCAATACTAAAAAGTCTAACAGGACCATTGCGTTGGTCTAACTAAAGGATGAAAACACCCGCAACTCTGCGGGTGTTTCTTTTATCCTAAACCTTTCGATATCTGTTTAAGTTCAGGTCTCGACCTCCAACAAAACCAGCTTGTCCCCTGCCTCCAAAGCACTAAACATCACCAAGACGGTACAATATAATTACTTATGGGAATGAACCGTCGGCACACTCTTCATCGAACCGAGAAAACGACTATTAGTTTTTGGTTTATTTATGTACTCTCAATTCTGTTTAACTTCCATGGCCTCTTGGTTGCGTATAGTAGTTCGACATACATGGGACAATTCGCTACTCCAGAGGTAGTTGGAGCACTCTATACGATCGGTTCAGCTTTAGCAGTATTCTCCTTCCTCTTTATCTCGCGCGTGTTGCGGAAGATTGGGAATGTGCGCCTGACTCTCTATCTTGCTCTATTTGAGATTATTGCATTGGTGGCACTTGGTCTCACCACCACCCCCGCAACGGCGATTGTGGCATTCGTTATCTTTATTACACTGAACCCTCTTATCTACCTGAGTATAGATATCTTCTCGGAAAGCTTGATTGGTAACAACGAAGAATCCACAGGAAGCAAACGAGGCCTAACCCTTACACTGATGAGCCTTGCTGCTACTTTTGCCCCTATTGCACTGACACTTATTGTTGGTGACGACGACAGTAATTTATATAAGACTTATCTGATATCAGCAGGAATCTTCTCACTGTTTATCTTTATTGTTCTCTTCAAGTTCAAGCGCTTTAGCGACCCAACGTATCGCGAAGTGGAAGTACTCAGCGCTATTCATGATTTCTGGGAGAAGAAAGATATTCGTAATGTATTCCTTGCGCACTTCACCCTACAGATCTTCTTTTCATGGATGGTGATCTACTTCCCTTTATATCTGGCTACAGAAATTGGACTGGCTTGGACTGAAATTGGTTCAATTATCGCAGTAGGTCTGTTTGCATACGTGCTGTTTGAATACCCTGTTGGTGTTCTTGCAGATAAGTACATTGGTGAGAAAGAGATGATGGCGTGCGGGTTCCTTATCCTCGCTGTCTGTTCTTCTTGGATATCGTTTATGGCAGCAGCACCCGTTGTAGGGTGGATGCTTCTTATGTTTATCAGCCGAGTTGGTGCGTCACTTGTAGAAGCCACTACCGAGAGTTACTTCTTCAAACATACAAATGGTACCGATGCCAATGTAATGAGCTTCTTCAGGCTTACACGGCCTCTAGCGATGCTTGTGGGAGCACTTCTGGGTAGCACAGCACTACTGTATCTTCCATTCGAGTTAATCTTCATCGTATTAAGCTTCGCAATGATCCCAGGTATCTTCTTTACTCTTTCACTAAAGGATACAAAATAGTTGTATGGTATTACGTTCAGAAAAATTAAAGTCTCAATACCTCGCGGATCAGTCCCGCTATGATGATTTTTTGAAGAACAAAGACTTTGACGAAGACAGAGAACGAATCGTTAAAAGTTTTAAGTACTGGGACATTATTGAAAACCTCTACCCGTACGACAAAATTGCCAAAGCTCATGACATGCTCGTGCCACGTCGGGTATTTGCAAAAATGTCAGAGTGCAGAAAAGAAGAATGGGACGAATACAAAATAATCATGAACCAATTCGAATTCGATGGACACTATGACGCCGTACTCGAAAATTTCTCCAAGGGTCGCTCTGTACTCAAGCAACTACACATCCACCTGATTGTTTGGAAAGACGAAGATTAAAATAAAACTGTGTAAGGGTAATCCTTACACAGTTTATTTTGGCAGATGATACTTCTTTCGTGTCTGACTTATCATCTCCTCAGCAAACAGTTTTTCAATTTGCACATCAACTCGAATATCTTCAAATTGACTAAGTGTTGCAAGCAACTGTTCTCTGCTCATTGGTTTTAGTGTCTCGGAGAGAGTCCTGAGAACAGCGCCTCGGATTTGTCGATCACTCCCTTGAAATGCCGACTGCTTGGTATGGCCCCTGCTCTTACTATTAGGATTACCAAACTCCTTTTTTAAATACGTCCCATAATCCATTATTGCCGAGTACCATTCACGCGGGTTTTCTGTGTCTAGTGTAGCGGTCGCTAGAGCAAGTATTTCACGATCAGGAACGTCCGTTTGTTCACCGAAGAAGTGATGCAGATACACCGTGCGTACATTCGTCTCAATAAGAGGCACGGGAAGATTGTATGCAAATGCCATGACTGCTCCTGCGGTATACGGGCCAATCCCAGGAAGCTTCATGAGACCTTCATGGGTCTTCGGGAAATTTCCTTTATGTTCAACAACAACTTCCTTCGCACAGTTGTGCAACATCTTAGCCCGACGATTATACCCAAGCCCTTGCCATTGCGTCAGTACACTCCCAAGCGAAGCATCAGCAAGTGCCTGGACGGTAGGAAATTCGGCAAGAAACGCTTTGTACTTCGGTATCACCCGATCAACTTGCGTCTGCTGCAACATCATCTCAGAAACCAAAATCCGGTAAGCATCCTTCGTCTTCCGCCACGGCAAAGAATGTCTCCCATGCTCAGCATAAAAACTCTTCACCGTCTGCACAAATTTCTCCTCTTTCTTAGTCATATTTTACAAAAACAGTATACCAAATTCGAATGCAAGAGGTAGAAAATGATTCGATTAATCGAATCATTTTAACCAGTAACAACGTAAATAAAGTCTACCTAGTGAGCCTGCGAGTTTTAAAGTAACTGAGATGCGAGGCGGAACAAAACCCTCTCTAGGGAATTTATGAGCTGTAGAGTGCGTTAGATACGAGGCGTACAAGAAAAAAGGTCCGAGGCGTACTTGCGTACGATGAGGACCTTTTTCTCGTAGTGCAACGAAGTAGATGACGTGCTCTACAGCTCATAAATCATGTCTTTGCGTTCTATAACGACTTTCCACCCCATAATCTGCGCATGATTATACAAAGCCTTATTAGGATTAAAACAAATCGGCTGAGCCACTGATTCGAGCATCGGAATGTCCCCCTCAGTATCGCCCACTGCTACAGCACCTTCTGGAGTTACTTCTTCTTTTTCAAACACACGTTTGATGACATTGGCCTTGTTTTGAATGATATGCTCGTCAGTCACTTCCCCCGTGAACGTATCAGTTGGACCAATTTCATACATACGCCCATACACCTTATCAAATCCGTACGACTTGCAAAACTCATCAAGGATCGCTTTTGGCGATTGCGAGATTGCGACTACAAAATAATTCTGTTCTTTGAGTTTTTGCACTAAGTCACGTGTATACCGATAGACCCGCTTATTGTGAGCAGCAACAACTTCACGCCCTAGGTCAGTAACGGTATCGTAACGTACACCTTTAATGTGATTGTAAAATGTCTTAATCACAGCACCGATATACGCTTCGTAGGTACCCTCACGATTAAGCCACGACTGATGCGCTTTTGCATACTCTAGAGCTGCCTCTTTAGGGAAGACTTCTTCTTCAATGAGTTTCTCAATCAGCTCAATAAAAAGACTTGAGCGGAAGACGGTACCGTCGATATCGAAGAATGCTACTTTTTGTTTCATAATAGTATTGTCATTATACAGCAAGGAAATCTGTGCGAGGGACTATTAGAGCCTAGGCGTCCAGCACTCCAAAGGTATTTCCATTTTCATATAAAAAGAATACCACACTACGTAGTTCGCGTAAGACAATCTTACGTGGGTAATGAGTACTATGTGCACAGAATAAATAAAAGCCATACAAATGTATGGCTTTTATGTCATGAGTATTTTCAAAAGAACAAGATCCGGCTGACGAAAGAGGTGTATTGGGGCTAGTATACAGTACTCTTCCGTCAGCCTTCTCTGGTGAGAAGTCAGACCCTTTCAGGGACCTCTCTAAACGAAGGGGTCGTGATGGAGAGCAGGGCAGCTCCGTGAGTAGTCTCCAGGACAACCACTATTCCACTGGCAAAAGCGAGCGGACAACTTCATGAGCACAATACCACAACAGGACGTTTATGCAATAGATGTTAGTTATTTGATTCTAGCGGTAATGTGACGCCTCCTAGTCCAGCAATTCCACCCTGGACGGGGGGGTGAAATTGGGACATAAATTCAGAATAGTCGCTACTGCTCCTTTCTTCAGTTAATAGCTATAAACACGGGTCTCAATTCTTTATACTGATCAGTAGTAAGTATCTCTTCAGTGAACAACATCGGTTCGTGCTTCCCTATTTCAGTCACCTTAATACTTCCGTCAGGAAATACCGCTTCAACAAACGCCAAGTGTCCGATGTCATCAACAACATACTCCATCACTGATTCCGTCTTTGGCACGATGCCGCTGTGAATACCAATCTTCCCACGGAGCTTTCGTGCCCAGGTACCTGGAATACGCATACGAACTCCCTCCCAAGATATGACCCGCTTCTTTTGCTGGAGTCGATAATGCACGTATTCTGAAGGTGATAGCGGATGCTCGCCACGCGCGCCACCAAAGTGATCGTCTATGCACGCACGCAACTTAGTAGTTTCAGAATGATCCGCAGTATACGTAACACCTTCCATAAAGCGCGGGTACACATCAATCGCTTGGTTCTGTAGTGCCTGTGTAAAGACCCAACCCTCTAGCTCATTTGAACGAACCATAGCCCAACGTCCTTGTAGTTTAAGAAGCCGAACCTGTTGTCCGTAATGCAACCGAGTCAGCGCATTATCAAACGCGAGCACGGGATCATCGTAGAGGAAGACACCAATTGAACCGACGAAGTATTGATCGCCTACACGAAATTGAGGATCCGCAACGTCAGAGTTTTTAGCTGGAACAGCTTTAGGTGCAGGCGCAGCAACACCTTGAATGCGTGCAAGTTTTTCTTGGTAGGTATCAAGGACCTGTTGCGCACCAGGTGCGTAGGCAACAGCGCCAAAAAGAGCCGTTCGTACAAACTGAAACAAATCATCCACTACTGCAATGAGTACCTTCATATGTATTCATACTATATCACCAGAGCCTAAAATATACGGTATTGACCAAAAGAAGAGCGTATGATGTTCTGCATCATACGCTCTTCTCATAACACTCGTGAGCCAGGAGACTCCTGGCTCACGAGTGTATATTTATTTTGCCTTAGGCCACAGTGTGTTTGCTTTTGGATACACGGGGGTCAGTGGATGCTCTGTGCAGTCGTGCTTATGTGCCTTACAGTAATCTCGTCCGTAGTTTACTAAACGATGATTAAATCCCCACCACATACTTTGCGGCATGATGCTTTGTAAATCCTTCTCAATGCGTATTGGGTCAGTGTAGTCAGAAAGATCAAAGCGAATAGCAAAGCGGCGCACGTGGGTGTCTACCGCGATACCTACATGAATACCGTAGAGTGTTGAGAGTACTACGTTAGACGTCTTACGTGCAGCTCCAGGGATAGTGATCATCTCTTCAAGTGTTCGAGGTAATTCACCTCCAAACTCATCAAGAACTCTCTTAGCTGCAGCTATTACATTCTTCGCTTTGTTGCGATAGAAACCTGTTTGGTAGACATCCTTCTCCATCTCAGTTTGCGTTGCATTAGCATAGTCATCCAGTGTTTTGTATTTCTTGAAAAGGTTGGCAGTTACCTTATTCACGCGCTCATCCGTGCATTGAGCTGAAAGCTGGACTGCAATAAGACACTCAAAATCATTACTGTAATTAAGTGCTATGACTGCTTCAGGATAGAGATCCTGTAAGATGTCGTTCATCTGTGCCACCCGAGCAGTTCTTTGTTTCTTTTTATATGGGGTCATAGAAATCTATGATTAGGCGAGCATGCGGTACAGTCGTTCTACGATAGCTCCAACAGTTAGGCACATAACAACCGCAGCAGTCAGTGGGCCAACTACCGGCACCAAAAGGAATAATTGCAGTGCAAACGCTCCAACTAAAATAGAGATGAGGTTCACTTCAAGTCGTTTAGTCATGCTTCGCATCACAAACGCTCCAAGCACCACACTGGAAAGTGCTATTCCAGCGACATACAATGCGAGCACCCACGCAAAGGTCAGTAGCCCCACAAAAAGACCAAGTACTGTAAACATCAACAGTAGCGACACGAACGGTCCAAGTATCAGCGTGAAGCTTCCAATAAGAATACTTCGTGCAAATGAATTTTCAATTGATTCAATAAGTGACTGTAGTTCCTTCTTGAATAGTAAGTATAGAGAAAGTGTTGCAAACAACGTTATAAAAATAGGGATCAAGGCATCACGAGCCTGATCTTTTGTCGACACCAATGCAGTAGCACCACGCACTACTTCACCAGCGATAACACTTCCCTGTCCTCGAGCAAGTGCGGCGAAGCTAGTGTAGTACACAGAACCTTCAATATTTGCTGAGTCACCGAGCGTAATACCTGCTGGTGCTGCGATATCGATATCTCCTCCGATAGAACCATCAACCTGCACCTTCTGCGCCTTTCCGCGCAATGATCCCGCAACAGCACCTTCAATCACCAAATCACCTCCGAAGAAAAAGACTTCACCAGCGATATTGGCAGTAGAAAGAATAGTTAGGGATCCTGCGAGCACGAACACATCTCCTCCAATATCTTCAGCGAGTGTTACTTCCCCCGCAACAATCCGCACATCGTCAGTTACTGACGCATGCAAATGGGCAACGCCGCCAAGAATAGATAGGTCGCTTCCAACTTCCCCA
>JBLHQB010000014.1:0-18557 GCA_047624725.1 Patiriisocius sp.
GCAGCTTGGTACCCCAGGAGGATGTTGTTGTCAGCGCCCGTGTCGATACTGTATCCACTTTGGTACCCCAGAATGAGGTTGTTTGAGGTGGTAGCGCGGGTACTTGGCTGACCGTAGCCGGCTTGGTACCCGATGATGGTTGAGTTCGGTGCGTTGCGGTAGCGACTGGCCTCAGTCCCGATGGTAGTGAGGTTGGAGCCGGTGTTTTGGTAGGCGGTGTTGTACCCCTGGGCGGTGACGTTGGAGCCGGTGTTTTGGTAGGCACTGAAGTATCCCGAGGCGGTGACGTTGGCGCCGGTGTTTTGGTAGGCACTGGCGTATCCCTGGGTGGTGACGAAGCTACCGGTGTTTTGGAAGGCGCTTTGGTGTCCCTGGGCGGTGACGCCGTTGCCGGAGTTTAGGTAGGCGCTTCGGTATCCCGAGGCAGTGACGTAGTCGCCGGTGTTTTCGCGGGCACTGAGGTGTCCCGAGGCGGTGACGTCGACGCCGGAGTTTAGGTAGGCACTTTGACGTCCCAAGGCGGTGACGCTGTTGCCGGTGTTTTGGTAGGCACTGAAGTATCCCAAGGCGGTGACGCTGTCACCGGTGTTTTGGTAGGCACTTTGGTATCCAACTGCAGTCAATCGGTCACTACCTATGGTCGACCCTGAGTCAAAGCCAGCTTGGTAGCCTAGAGCAGTATTGTATAAACCGGTATCGTTAAACGCATTTCCGGCGCCTTCACCAAGGGCAATTGAGTCTGAGGTGGTGGTAGACCAGAACATTCTGGTGCCGTTTTGGGAGAGGAGGGTTGAGGAGGATGCATCAAACGTTGGGGCAATAAATAGACTTCCATCAAACGTCAATCCAGCACTATCAGTCACCGCCGTCCCACCAGCATTCGTAAACAAAATTCGGTTCGCCGTATAACTCGCCGGTGTATCAGACAGATCAACAAACAACTCAGACGTAATATCCTGCAAGAATCCCACGTCATCAGTGAAGTCGGCTAAGGTAACGTTCGTATAATCAATCTCATTGTCAGACACAACGTCTGCATCAAGTGTTGCGGTTCCTGCTGATACCGAGAAGTCTCCGAAGTCTCCGTCAGAGAGGTTTGCTGCTGATACTGATGACGTAGATATGTTACCTGCTGCGTCAGTGATTAAGAAGCCGTTGCCGAGGTTGGCGAACTGCACGGTACTGTTGGTATACATGCTTCCGTTAACCGCGAAGGTTGCTGCAGGAGTGGTGGTGCCGATTCCAACAAGGCCACCGTCAGTGACCGTGAAGACTTCAGTGGTGTCGTCGAAGAGGTTTAGGATGTCACCTGCACCCGACTGCGTGATTGTTAAGAGTGTTGCTGCTTCGCTTGCAATCAGTGCTGTTGCTTCGTCGGATCGGAGGTACTGTGTTGAGGTTGCACCACCGAGCGATACTGACTCAAACGCTGCAGGCACAATCCCCATGATCTTTCGTGGAGACATTTCACCGTCAGCTGCGACGTTGATACCGAGGTAGAGGGTTTGGTTGAAATCGACTCCTGAGAGCGATGTACTTGATCCGAGCATTACGGAGAACAAACCTGAGGCGGTGTCTACTGAATTTGTTTCTGTCCAGATGTTGCTTCCTCCGGTTGCTGCGGTGTATAAACTAAATTGGATTGAGACGGTTCCGTCAGCTACCGCAGCTGAGCTTGAGGCAAGCAACTTTCCTTGGTAGTTGATTTGTTGGTTTGGGGCTGCAGAAGCATTTGCTGCAAAAAGAAGCCCTACAGAAAATACTGCTAGTAAGAGCATGGTCAAGAATATATTCTGTTTTTGAGAAACAAAATACATACTAATTGGTATTGCTGTTACTTCCGGGTGCTACTAACACCTCATGTGCGTCACCAATGCTCTCATCCTTAAAGACTGGTCGCACAATCCCCTTGCCATCTTCGGTATAAGTCACTTCAACCTCATCGGAGAAATTATGTGAGGGAACCTGTGCAGTACGCTCCATCTCTACAGGCACCGCGGCCTCAGAAAACTCTTCGGTAGCTGATAGTGTCTCTGCAGTCTGACTTCCACCGGTAAGCAATGACGCTAAGAGTGGGAGCTCAGCAAGTGCAGGTATAGGCGACTGATCCGGCACTAATGCTCCGGCAAGCTGCGTAAAGGTTCCTTGTACACCAGAGGATACCTCAGCAAGACCGATGTTCTCACGCGAAACGGTCAGACCCAAGAATCCTAAGAACACACCACACATCACCACTGCTAGTGATTGTGCTAATGCAAGATGAACTCCGTTTGTCTGAAGCGCAGGTAGTGACTTTTCTTTTTGCACACGCATCATTCGCTCAGCCTGTCGCTGCATTCGCAGATCCTCGCCTCGTTGTGCTTTCTCAGCTTCAGCATCAGCAACAAATCGACGCAGCGATTCTTCGCTTATATACCACGAACGTCCAACGCGTGTTGCGGCAATTTTTTCTTCTCGAGCAAGTCGGCTCACATAGTCAGAGGTGTAGTCAAATTCCCGTGCAATGACTGCACTCGGGACATACGTTTTATTATTTATAACTAAACTTTGTGACATACCAGAATCACTATATATTTTATAGTGATTCTGGGTTTTATGCTTCCTTTATGTGGGGATAAATTATAAACAAATAACTAAAAAATCTATGTACTTTCATACATAGATTTTTATAAAATAATATACCGAACTCCCCTCCTACAACGATAGCGAAACAGCAGCTAGAAGCGTATCTACCAGGAACACATACGAGGTTGAAAGGATCCCATCTTCGACAGCAACCGTTGACTGCAGTCCGAGCATAGAAATAAGTAATGCAAGCGAACAAAAGGTCGAAATAGCGATTACATAGCCCATAGAACCAGTAACAACCTCTCTGGAATCAGGAATAGCGACCTTTAAGGTCCCTCCTATAGGGTTCCGATCAACAATACGTTCTCTACGCATACCAACGATTCCGTCAGCATTGTGTTCAAGAGGCAGTTTTTTAACTGGCTTCTTGGTACTCGGTCGAACATGCTTGATCTTTACCTTCGTAACATGTTCCTCCACCTCTTCCGCTACTGGCTCATCTTCAGTAATTTCAGGCGATACAGATAGTTTATTAGGCACATTCTGGATAACTTCAGGAACTTCTACTTCTTCGACAACCTCCACTTCGTCCTCTTCAGCTTCAGAAATTGAGAGCTTCCCTGTGAACAGGATCGCAGGACGTTCGGATGGAGTAAAGTCATACTCCTTAGATTTTGACTTTATTTTGACATTTAGCGCATCACCAAGTGTGACCGACAACCTCCCCGTTTTATTTTTTATCATCGAAGACTTAGGGATCAGGGCATGATCGTCATCGAAATAATTTGCCTCCTTAGCTTTCGTCGATCGGGTGTAGAAGTTCTTATCAGAATAACTGTTGCTCGGCTTGCTTTCGTGTTCGGTATTAATTGAAACTTTAAATGTATCCTGCGCATCGAGATCTTTAGTCTGCAATGTCTTCTTGATTGTTTTGCTGTCAGCCGCCTTCGTCCCTCGATAGCGATTCTGCTTGTGTTCCCGGATAGAGTCCTCAGAAACATACCAACTACGACCAACAAGCTGTGCATCGACTTTACCTGACCGACACAGCTGACCCACGTAATCTGCCGTGTAGCCGAGATCTCGGGCGAGATCAGCAGCTTTTACAAAGCTTTCTCCGTGAATAGTAATAGTATTCATAACTTGAATTAGTATACAGTATGTGCAAATCAAAGCAAAAGCGTGCGAATGATTTCCGTGTATAGATGCCGTTACATGGTGCCTGATGGAAGGCCGAAGACGCTAGATTGCCACGCCAGAGGCCTTCTTACAGAAGCTGTTCAGGTTGCCGCTCTAATGAGCTGGCAACCTCTTGCGAAAGTGTGCAAACACTTTCTCACGCAAAGACGAAACAAAAACACACCCGAATGCAAGGGTGTGGTTTTTACTAATTTAATTGGAGAAGCCTATTCAATAAGCTTTTTAATCAAAGCTACCAATACACCTGGGTTTGCAGGGTCCAGCAATTTTCCTTTGGGGGGGGATTGGGACATAAATTCAACATAGTCATTACATTCCTTGTTTCATTCACCTCTTGCGAAGTGACATTTAGTCACTTCTCACCTTGTCCAATGGCTACCGCGGAAGCTCTTTCTCAAAGAGAGACTTTAGGACACCAGGGTTCGCTGCACCCTTTGTTAGCTTCATTCCTTGCCCAATCAGGAACTGGATAGCGGAGTCCTTACCTGCCTTGTATTCATCAACCACAGCGCTATTTTCAACTATAACCTGCTGTATAAATGGCAACAGATCGTCAGCAGAACTCTTCTGCAACAGACCCTTCTCTTCTGCTAACTTCATTGGATCTTTGCTTTCAAACACAACCTCCTTAAGTAAGTCTTTTGCTACTCGTGAGTTCAAGTCTCCCTTACCAACAAGTCCTACTAACTGTGCAAATGTGTTTGATGAACCATCTGCGAGATTCAAGTTTTCTGCATCGCACAGTCCTAGGAGGTCAGAGGTAAAGTAGTTACCTAGTGTCGTGATATCTTTCGCATCAGCGAGCGATTTTGCTGCCTTACTGAAGAATGCATCGCGTCCAAGATCACTGATTATGATCTCAATCTGGTCACCCGCCAGTCCGAGATCTCGGTAAGACGAGCGCTTAGAATCAGGGGTTTCTGCCAAGATCTCGGCTAACCGAGCATTACTGAATTCTGGTATCTCGGACCGTTTGAACTTAGGAATATCTGGATCTGGGAAGTAACGATAATCATCAGCTGATTCCTTAATCCGTTGTGAGAATGTACTACTTCTGTTCTCATCCCAGCCTCGTGTCTCCTGGATAAGTGTCCCGCCTGCTTCAAGTACTTCCATGTGTCGCTTCACTTCAAATGCGACTGCAGCTTCCGCTGCCTTAAACGAGTTGATGTTCTTAACCTCAACTTTAGTACCAAGCTCATCGGTCTTGCTTACTGAGACATTCACCTCAACACGCATCTCCCCTTTCTCCATGTTCGCGTCAGACACGCCAAGTGTCCGGAGTAGCAACTGCAGCTCTCGGGCAAATGCCCCGGCTGACTCAGGATCGTGGATTACTGGTTCAGTAACCAATTCCATTAACGGAACTCCAGCTCGGTTGAAGTCGACAAGACTTGCACCATCTTCATGCTGACTTCGAGCAGTATCTTCTTCTAGATGGATTCGCGTAATAGCGATTCCTCCAAGCTCGCCTCCTGCAACAAAAGGAAATGCGAACTGACTGATCTGATATGCCTTCGGAATATCGGGATAGAAATAATTCTTTCGGTCGAACTCACTATAGTCTGCGAGTGTTCCACCAATTGCCGTTCCCACTTGCATCAAAAAATGCACTGCTTCCTTATTAACTACTGGAAGTGTCCCTGGGTGTGCCATGCACACTGGGCAAATGTTTGCGTTTGGCTTTGAGGCATGCGGATCGTTCTTGCATCCACAAAACATCTTACTTTTTGTCTTCAATTCTGCATGGACTTCAAGTCCAACGGTTGTTTTATATGCATTCATAATCGGATAATTTTACCATAATCTACGGGTACATAAATACCGTACAAAATATTCGATTTGTACGGTATGTATAAAGGTCACTTCCGGTGTATTCTCGAGGCTCGAGATGAACCTACTCTTGTTTGAGGTGTTGCACTAATGCGTCACGTAAAACTTTGATGCTTTCTGGGTCATTTTCAGCAATTACAAAGACACGATTGTCCTTTGTGTCAATAGACTTAACTACAGCATCGATTACAGCCTGTTCTACAAGGTCTTTTTTAGTAATAACAATCCACTCTTCCTTATCCTGTAATGCCTTATCAAATTTGGTCAGCTCATTTCGTACCTTATTATACTCAAAAAGAGGGTCCTCATGTTCAAGAGAAACAAGGTGTAAGAGCATTTTTGTACGAGTAACGTGTCGTAGGAATTTGTGCCCAAGACCCTTCCCTTCGTGTGCTCCTTCAATAAGTCCTGGAATGTCAGCAAGTACGTATCCGAAGAGGTTTCCAAGGTGTGGTTGTAGTGTGGTAAATGCGTATGCGCCAATTGCAGAGGTTGCGTTTGTAAATGCGTTGAGCAATGTCGACTTCCCTGCGTTAGGTAATCCGATCAAACCAACGTCAGCTACGATTGAGAGTTCAATAGTGAAGTCACCATCTTCTCCAGGAGTCCCTTCTGTTGATTCTTCAGGTGAACGATTTGTTGAAGACTTGAAGTGTTCGTTACCAAGTCCTCCACGTCCTCCCTTAAGAATAGATTCTACTGCTCCCTCTTCGAAGAGTTCGTATACACGTTCTCGGGTGACATCAGTCACAATAGATCCGATAGGTACATCGATATATAAATCGTTACTCCCCTTTCCCCACATAGAATCGTTTCCCCCCGCGTCTCCATCTTTAGCAATGAACTTCTTGTTCCCCGTGTACTTAGATAGAATGTTCAGATCACGAACAGCGCGAACGAATACATCGCCCCCGTTACCTCCGTTACCTCCTGAAGGCCCTCCCATAGGTCGAAACTTGGCCTGTGTCCATCGGACCACACCATTTCCACCATTACCCGCTTTCGCGTAGATATCTAATTCATCAACAAACATACAAATGAAGAAAGGAATGCAATGACTATTCTGAATTTAGTTCCCAATTTCCCCCTGTCCTAAGGGAAATTGCTGGAACACCCACTCTAATCAACCACAACACTCAATATTACTTAATAGTCACATACTAAACCATATTTAGGCCTATTTGTCACCTCTTTTTGCTCCGCAGGATATACCATCCAATACCAAACAGTGCCAACGACACCAGTGTAATCTCCAACAACACAATGAAGTTACCTTCAAAAAAGGCGTCACCCATGTAGGCGAACGCAAAAGAGAACCAGCTGACACCCACGATAGTAGCCGCGATGTAGCTAGTAAACGATAGTGATTTCGTCAAACCCAGTGCATAGCTCACCAGATCAACAGGAAGGGTCATGCGCAGCACGACGATAAACCAGAAGTGTGTGTTCTCAGGAAATATAGCCAAAGTCTCATCTAGTTTCTCTAATGAGAGGTACTTTTCAAGTAGTGGCCTCCCGAGTTTGCGTGATATTAAAAAAGCGATTGCGGCACCAAGCGACCATCCGACGATACTCAACACAGCGGTGATCAACGGCCCAAAGAGGCTTGCCGCAATAGGAATCACTGGCATTACCGCAAGTGGCATAAACACCACCGCAGAAGCCAATATCAGGACGTATAGAGCATAACTCACGGCGTTCATGCCCGAAAGTAGCTCCTGCATAAGTGTTACCGGTGCGTCCCAGATAACCATCACCAAACACACGCCTACTAACAGTAGTATTGGCATGTATATGGTGAGCACACGCATTACTCTATAAATCTATTGCCCACCGAGCTAATAACAGAAACGATCAGTGATCCCAACATCGCTGCAAGGAACCCAGAAACAGCGAACCCATCAAGGAATGATGCGGCAAACATAAAGAGCGCTGCGTTTATGACGAACATAAACAGACCAAGCGTCACCACGGTAATCGGGAGTGTGAGAATAACCAACACTGGCTTTACCAATACATTAAGTATTCCAAGCACCAGCGCAGCAATAAGAGCAGCGTATAGACCATCAACCATTACCCCAGGCACAAAGTTTGATACCAGCAGTAACGCCAGGGCTGTAATAAGTATTCGTGTAACGAGTTTCATCATAATTATAGGGTACTCTCTTCTAACACCGTGTCAACAAATGCGTCGATTCGTTCTTGCATACTTGCATCAAGCACTTCCCCTTTTGTAGATAACGCGTTTTTAACAGAACCGATATACAAACGATTTGGCATTGGCTGGAGCATCAACTCTACATACACCGGCAATACGTGATCAGCAAGACGTACACCAGCGAAGTTCCCCGCTGATACCGCTACGGTATATGCCTTCTTCCCTGCGTACGCACTTTTACTAAGTGAATCAATAAGTAACTTCCACTCACCAGGATACCCATGGTTATACTCAGGCAATACAAACACAAAGCTCGTACTCGATGCAACGGTCTCTTGCCACCTTGTCGGCACTTCATTAGCACCACCCACTCCCCAATCAGGAAGCGTAACCGCTTCCTTCACATGGTCTTTCACATCAACAAAGTTCACCGTCACTCCCTTTGTGGTAAATGCGTTTTGCAACGCGGTAGTTACTGCTTCAGAAGAACGTTCGGCTCGTGCAGTCCCAAGGACTAGTGTTATAGAATTCATGTTGCAAGTATAACAAAAACTTAATCTCATAAGCACTCAAATAAAATTACAATCTACAGCTTTGCAAAAAGCACATCTGACTCTTGGTATAGTTATAGGTATATGAAAAACCTACGTAAGAACGCAGATGCACAACACCTACTTCCTTCACACACCCCCTGGTACAAAACTAAAAGATTTGTAATTTCCCTCGTGTGCGTTGTGTTAGTCATACTGTTTTTGCTCAAAGGATAAATAATAAAACACCTGATGCATACGCATCAGGTGTTTTATTATTTAGTTACCCTTCTTTCTTTATTTGCCACTCCCCTTGAGCAAGCAATTCTTCTGCCTTCTTGTACTTCATCTCCCTTGTCTCTGTTCCGTTAGTGATGGTTACCAGGTCGTTTCGCTGGTATTCCTTTTCTACTACTCGTGGCTGTCGTTTGCCTGGAGCTGTCGCAGTTGCTTTCTCGCCTCCTGCACGCTGTGCTTGTTCGCGTACCTTACGCATTGCTTCTTCTTCTTTAAGTAATGCTTCGGGTTGTAGTCGTGGGAGTGTCTCTGCCATTCGATGCAGGAGCACTTCCTCCATCTCTTTAAATAATCGGATTCCTTCTTTACGATACTCGATTAGTGGATCACGCTGTCCGTATGCGCGTAGGTTCACACTTGCTCGTGTGTACTGCATTACTTCGAGGTGTTCTACCCAGAGCATGTCGATCATCTGTAGTGAGAGGCGTCGTACTAATTCAATCCACTTTTCTGGTGTGTACTCTTTAGCCTTTGCCTCTACAACCGTCCGTGTTTCTTCGTTCAACTCTTTTACCTCGTTAAGAATATTCAACGCTTCTTCGTCAGAACCCTTAAGGAGTAAGTTACGTCGATCATAGACTGTCTGTCGTTGCTGGTTGAGCACATTGTCGTACGCGAGCACCTGCTTACGTGCGTCGAAGTGAAATCCTTCAATACGTGACTGTGCGGTCTCAAGCTGTCGTGAGATCATTTTGTTTTCAATTGGCTGATCTTCGGGGATACCGAACGTTCCCATAAGCCCTTTGATTCGATCTCCTCCAAACACACGCATGAGCTGGTCCTCCATAGAAACCATAAACAATGTTTCTCCAGGATCTCCCTGACGTCCTGAACGTCCTCGTAGCTGGTTATCAATACGTCGTGCTTCATGTCGCTCGGTACCAAGTACAAATAGTCCTCCCAGCTCTCGCACTGCTTGTGCTTCTTCGTCTGTTGCTTCGATTCCTCCGAGCTTAATATCAACTCCACGTCCTGCCATGTTGGTTGCGAGTGTCACCATCCCTCGCTTACCAGCGTCAGCGATAATCTCACCCTCTCGTTCGTGATTCTTAGCGTTAAGCATTTCGTGCTTCACGCCCGCCTTAGTCAACGCAATACCGAGTTCTTCATTGGTATCAATTGAGGCAGTACCGATAAGCACTGGCTGCCCCGTATCACTTACCTCCTTCACCTTCTGGATCACTGCGTCATGCTTTCCGCTAACTGTCTGGAAGATAAGGTCGTTGCGATCAATACGCTGTACGTCACGGTGGGTCGGTACAGGAATCACATCAAGTCCATACACTGAGTAGAACTCTTCAAGTGAGGTTAGTGCGGTACCGGTCATACCTGCAAGTTTTCCGTAGAGCTTGAAGTAGTTCTGGTAGGTAATAGATGCGTAGGTACGTGATTCTTTTTGAATAGTAATACCTTCTTTCGCCTCTACTGCCTGGTGCAGACCATCTGACCAACGTCGTCCTGGCTGCAGGCGTCCGGTAAACTCATCAACAATAACTGCCTCACCGTCGCGCACTACATACTCTTTATCACGTGTGTACAAACCTTTCGCACGCACTGCGTTTTCAAGGTGGTGTACATACTTAATACCTTTATCAGTATAGATATTATCAATACCTAGCATCTTCTCTGCAGCTTCAATTCCTGCATCGGTAAGCGTTGCACTCTTCATCTTCTCATCTAGTTCGTAGTGTTCTTCAATCTTTAGCTGTCGGGCGATACCTGCAAAATTTTGGTAGAGATTGTCTCCTGACTCGGCTGGTGCTGAAATGATCAATGGCGTTCGTGCTTCATCAATAAGGATAGAGTCAATTTCATCAACCAATGCGAATGCGTGCTCTCGTTGTCGGAGGCTGTCTTTTTCAAACTCGATGTTGTCGCGCAAATAATCAAACCCAAACTCATTGTTTGTTCCGTACGTGATGTCTGCTGCGTAGGCTTCGGTACGTGTACACGGTCGCAGGTACTCATAAAATACTTTGTGTGAAGCTTGTTCATCACGCTGTGCATCTACTTCTTCGTGACCTGCATCATACAAATACGATTCGTTGTGATTGATTACACCGAGCGATAATCCGAGTGCCGCATAAATCTGTCCCATCCATACTGCATCACGCCGTGCGAGGTAATCGTTTACGGTAACTACATGCACTCCTTTTCCAGTGAGCGCATTAAGTGCTACAGGAATAGTTCCTACAAGTGTCTTTCCTTCTCCGGTACGCATTTCAGTAATTTTCCCTTGGTGCAGTAAAATACCACCCATGAGTTGCTCATCGTAGTGTCGGAGACCAAGTGTTCGCTTAGACGACTCACGCGTGAGCCCCGCCATCTCAGGAAGTAGATCGTCTAATGATTCACCCGAATCAAGGCGTGCTCGAAATACCTCTGCGGTAGATTGTAACGTCTGTGTATCAAGTGCTTCGTATGCTGCTTCACGCTGGTTAATATCGTTAATAACAGGTTGTAGTGCCCTCAACTCCTTCTCATAGGAAGGTCCAAAAAATCGGTCTAAAATTGACATAGTGAGGCTATAATACCACGAATGCGGTATGCTCAACACTTGACACAGGGTAGAAAAAAACCACCGTGGAGGGTGGTTTGATTCCGAACCGAGCTCTGTGTAAAACGAAACTCGGAGTTCCAGCGATTTGCCCTAAGAAGGGACAAATCGGGAACAAAATAAATTATAGTCGCTGCGCTTGTTAATTTATTTTTTCTTTTTTGCTGGTGCTTTTTTAACAGCCTTCTTTACTACTTTCTTAGCTGCTACTTTTTTCTTAGCAGGAGCTTTTTTCTTTGCTACTGCCTTCTTCTTTGCAGGAGCCTTCTTTACTACTTTTTTCTTTACGACTTTCTTTACGACTTTCTTTACTACTTTCTTCACAGTTCGCTTTGCGGTCTTTTTTACTACTTTTTTCTTAGCAGTCTTAGTTACTGCCTTGCGCACTGCTTTCTTTGCTACTACCTTCTTCTTTGGTGCTGCTTTCTTTTTTGCTGGCATATAATAGTGATGAGAGATTAGTATTAAATATTCGACCGCCGACGTCTCATGTCAAAGAACTATTCAGGAGAGATGTCTGCTTATGTCTCTATTATCGCGTGTATTAAAAGTATTACAATAAAAACTTGTTGATAAAAAAGTATTTTATTTCAAAATAAAAAATTACAAGGTTGGACCTTGTAATTTTTAAAAAGATTTTTAGATTCTGGTGACTTCCCACTCTACTTCTATGTCCGTAATTTCTTTCACTTTGGAAAGTATATCGTTGGCAAAAACTACAATATCTTCTGTGGTTGCCGCTCCTCTATTTATCAAAACCAGAGCCTGGCCTTGGTAGGTTCCTACTTTTTCATTTCCCTCTCCCTTTAGATTGAGTACCTTATCGAGTATCCAACCGAGCGGTACTTTCACGAAACCTTCACTTGCAGGGAATCCAGGAAGGTCTGGATAGGTCTCTTGCAGTTTTTCGTAGTGTGCCTGCTCTATAATTGGATTTTTGAAAAACGATCCTGCGGTCCCGACTTCTTTCCAGTTTGGGAACTTTGCGCTACGGATTTCAATAATTGCGTCACGTACTTCTTGTGGTGTTGGCGCATCTTTGAACCGGTTTTGTAAATCACGGTAATCTAAGATTGGACCAGCTGTTTTATCAAACGAGTAGGTGACAGACGCCACAACATATCTATTTCCTCCAGACTTCTTAAACAATGAATCGCGGTACCCAAACTCGCATGCTTCATTTGAGAGATCAATATACATTTCAGCTTCCATGTCATACACACGCACACTGTAAATCAGATCAGACACTTCAACGCCGTATGCTCCGACGTTCTGTACTGGTGTAGCTCCCACACTCCCTGGGATGTGTGAGAGGTTTTCTAGCCCCCACACACCAACGTCCACCATCTCGCTGACGATGTCATCAAAGACTTCACCGGCTCCAGATGTGAGTCGCACCATCTTCCCGTCATCCTCAATATCAAGACCGATAATCTTATTGAGAATAACTAATCCCCTCACTCCTGCATCAGACACCAACACATTAGACCCGCCACCTAAAACGGTAACGGGTAATGTGTGTGCAGCTGCATAGGCCACAGCCTCCACAAGTTCTTCTTCGTCCATAACCGTCACAAAATATTCAGCGACACCACCAACTTGTAGTGTGGTGTACTGGGCGAGTGATACATTTTGCTCAGGAGTAATTGACATAGTACTAGCAACCTAACTCTGGACTGTTTCCTTCCTCAATGTTTGCGATGAAACATGTTGCCGTTGGCGCAAATGATGGAGTCGCTTCTGCTGCAGCTTCGAGAATTTCTATAGAACCTTCGAGGTCTCCAAGCTGATACTTGATGAACGCGAGGCTTGCTCGACTCTGTGGGTTAGTTGGGTCTGTGGCAATCCGTGCTTTAAACATTTGTGCCAGCAACTCCATTTCACCGGATGCTTGTACTGCAGCTAGTGCGTAATCATTCGCCGCGAATCGCCCAAGATACTCTTCTGTAATAAGTTCTTTCCCTTTTTCAACTTCTCCTGTGCGCATGAGCACTGCAGAGTACAAGATACGGACCTGCACATTCTTTTCTTCAAGAAGAAACGATTGCTCTAGGAAAGCGAGGCCTGCATCAAGATCCTGCACTTCAAGCTCAACGATTGCTTGTTCTAAGATAAGCGCTGGCTTCTCTGGAGAGAACGAGACCGCTAATGCTGCATGCTCTCGTGCTTGCTCTGTTGCACCGATTGCTCGATAGAATGAAGCAATGAAGTTGTGTACGCGTGCGTCTCCTGGTTTCTGATCTACAAACTTCAGGAGTTCTAACTCTGCACGTTGAATGATACTTTGTTTATCTGCTGGGGGAATGTTTGGATTTCGCGCAATAGTCATCGCCTGCTGAGCAAGTTGTTCAATGATCTCTTGGTTCGCGAAGGACCCGTGCTCAAGTGCAACGTGGTATGCCTCAAGACGTCCCTGAATTGAATCAGCAACTAGTGCGTCAATAACGTCTCCGGCCGCCTTAATACCCGACACGTTTACAAAGTAGATACTGAATCCTGTAACCAGAATCACAATCGGTGTTGCAAATTGCATGATCATTGCTTTGTCAATTTTGTAGTTTTCAACTGACGGAATGGATAACGAACATCGTGCATGGATCAGTGCGAGTACCGTACCGTAGAAGATATAACTGATGATGTTGTCGAACACAACTAAGTTGTGCATGAGGTACCCCACAAGTAACCCAGTGAGTACTGCGCGCTCAAGTACGGTGAACTTTGACTCTTTACGTAAGAACACTGGAGCAATAAGTAGGTAATACAGTGCAGCAGCCATGATCGAGAAGTACGCGATGAATCCTAGAAGCCCACCTGCAATCAGCCAATCAAAGAAGATGTTGTGTACACGGTCAAACCATTGTTCTTGTGAATACAAAGCAGGTTCATATTTCTCATTGAACACATAGTTGAAGTTACCTTGCCCCCATCCAAGTATTGGGCGCTCCTTAACTCCTTCCCAGGCCATTCCCCAGATAGTACTTCGCACGACAAGGTCTTTTTGTAGATCGATGTTCGCAATACGTGCAATTGATGACGTATTCTGTACAAAGTCCATATCACGCACCGCCATGAATGAGAGACTCAAAATCACTAATGCGAGAAGTCCTCCAATTGCCAACTTTTGTAACTGCGGGTACGCACGTCCAAACAGTGCAACATACAGAACTGCAGCTCCAGTACCGCCAACAACTCCGAGGAATGTACCTCGTGTCCCCGTGAGCAACAGCGTGTACATAAAGATGACTCCGATAAAACCGTAGAGCACTTTGTGTACACTCACCTTCGATCGCACCATAAGATACCCTAAGAAAAACAGGTGGAAGAGCATGTATACCGCCATGTATGCAGCGTTTCCGAGGCGCGAGTCAACACGTGAGCCATTACCGCTTGCAATTGCTCCACTGTGCTGTCCAAGCCCATAGAGTGACACGATAAGTGCCACAGCAAGTGATGTGTGCAGGAAATATGACCACAGTTTTTCTGTTGTCAGTACACTTCCCAATACCACTGTGTACAGAAATACGTGCACGAGTGTCACATATCCGTCCATTCGCTCGAAGTTACTCCAAAAACTTTTTAGTGGATACTCACCCAGCGCGTTGGCAGCAGCCATCACCACAAGAAGTGCAGTGAATGCAGGAATAATCCACGAGAACTTTGGTCGGTACTTCACGTCAGTAAGTGCCAACAAGATCCATGAGGCAAATACAATTTCGATAATAATTCTAAATGCAAAGTTCTTCCCGGTAATAAACGGGAAAAAGAAATCATTCTCTACGTATAATGGTAAAAACGGAATAAGAAACAACCCTCCAAACACCAACACCTGTAACATATCTTTCATATGCCAGGTATAGTAGCACGCCATACAGCTTCCCAACACGGGGAAATACTCAAAAAACGATAGATTATTAATGTGTCAAATACCTCTACTGCTCGGGCATGTTCATCGATACGTTGTTATTTGCCTTTTCTACTGATTTTTTAATTGCTTTTTTACGAGACTCTTGTTTAGCTTTTTCTTTATCTTCTTTCACTGCTACTTTCTTTTTCTTCAACTCCTCTTTCTCCACTACTGCCTGCTTCCTCTTTTCTTCCTCTTGCGCATCAAAGTACAGCACACCTTCGATACTATCTCTATATGCCAGACGATACACCTGTGGACTTTCTTCAATTCGTGTCCGAACAGTCTCTTGTGCATTGTCTGAAAACTGTGTGCGCAATGAGTTTGTATTTAAAAACTTCCTAAGCTTTTGCGAAAAATCAACAGTGTCAGACGGGTCACACAAAAACGCATCTTGGTCATCGGTAAACAAATCTGCACGAAGATCGGTTCTTGCTATCACCAGGGGAAGCCCAGCTGCTGCTGCCTTCATCACAACTGCCTCGCTTTCACTGGTGGTATCAGTGCATAGAAGCACATCCGCGCTGCGCATGTGCAGCAACACATCATCTACCTTAGGAGTAAAAACAACCTGTGCATCAATACCAAGTAATTTTGTTCGTTCTTTAAATGTTTCGCGTGCGGACCCGTCGCCAATAACAACAAAACCAATGCTAGCTGAGCGCAATAACGCACGTACTGCATCAATTGCTCGAAACAACATACTATCGGTTGTCAGTGGGCCCACGTACATCACTGTAAATGAAAATTGCGGATACTTGTTTTCCTTCGGTGTTGTTTCAGTACGCGCAATAGTTTCTTGAATATCAAAGTATCTGGGCAACAACAAGAAATCCTTGATGTTCGGGTAGCGTATAGAAACCTTTTGTTTGAGGTAGTCAGTATTTGTACGCACACTTGGACCCTTACCTAGAATGTACTTTGCAAAGCGCAGTCGCCACTTACTATAGGGATCATCATTTTTGTATTCTTCGGATAGAAAATCTTCAGCAACATGCACTTGGAAGGCTCGCTTGAAATGACGTGCTACAAAGTAGCCAGTGATACCTGATTCAAATGGATCTAGCGCAACCACAATATCAGGACGAAAACCGTCGGTGAAAAAGAGCTGGGACTTAATCAAACTATACGCGGCAAACGGCAGCTGCAAAAAATGACGTGCTTCGCTTGGGTATATCCATACCTTAGAACCAAGTCGTATTGTCTTTGTTTTCTTTTTAGATGCGACGCCGAGAACCACTACGTGTACTTCATCAAATACCTCAGCAAGATTCTTAAAGTGTTTTTGCATCTCTGAATGCTCAACAAAGACATTTTGATCTTTAGTGATAAACAGCACGCGCGATTTCACACGCAGTGACTCCTCTTTAATTATCTGTTCCCCGTACAACGCATCATCAACAGCAATTTCATTTGCACGCTCTTCAAGCGTTACCTCCGAACTTTCATCAAGAATATAATCAAGAACGCCTTCAGCTTTATCTGAAGGATCGAACGCTGCATTTTTGTGAGAACTTGGCATACTATTTCTCTATAGTATACCGCCTTATCTCTGTACAGAACAAAAGTTTTACAAAAAATGTACAGCACATTGTGCTGTACATTTTTCGTCTATATCTCTTCAAAATTTGTAACCTCCCCGTTTCCTGCACGATCCATATGCACCGCAGTAATCCCAAGCAACCTAGCGACCTCTATATGATGCATCCGGTCATCGATAAATATAAATTCTGTCTCTTCTGTATTATATTGTGCCTGAAGCGTTTGCAAAACTTCAGCCTTAGAGCACGCAACCACCTGTACTTGCGACACGAGTGCTGCCACACCTGACCGTTCAATCTTTGCGCTCTGGTAGGCAATTTGTTTGTATGTGTCAGTATTATTTTTTGCCTCACTACTTTGCGCAGAAGAAACAACGACACAGTCCGCTCCGTGCTCTAGAAGAAACACGTGTGCGTCTGAAAATACTAGCGAGGAGTATATAAAATTTTGATCATCTTCAATAACCCGATCAAGTAATTGCACATCGCGATCTTCCGAAGATAATCCAGCGTCTGCCATTTTTATTTTGAGTGCTTCTGTATTAAAAAGTACTCCATCAAAATCAAGAATAAATTTCATACTATAGTAAACCGTAAAGTGCCTGCGCCATTTTCGTAGAATCGCCACGGACCAAACTCCGCTGTAGTGTATCTCCTTTCTTCTGCACAAACTCAGTATCATCAAGCAAGTCGGCTCGTACAATCTTGCATGCAACCTCGTCAGCGTCATCAACAATTGGAAACTGACACGCGGTGGCATATCGCTGTAGCAATACATCAGACACCTTCCCTGTGTTTACTAAAATAGTATCAGGCGCCCGACCTACATACTTAAGAACCTCATCCGCATGACCCTTCGCGGTCATACCATAGGTCTGCCCTTGGCTACTCATCAAGTTCGTTACAAATACAAACTGTGCTCTGGACGATTGGATTGCTGCAGGTACGCCATTAACCACACAGTTCGCAAGGAGACTTGTGTATAGATCACCTGGGCCAAGCACAATCATATCTGCTTGCTCTAAGGCTGTGTGAGCATCTTTAGTAATGTGTGCAGGAGGAACGGTGCGCAGCGCAGTAATGCGATTCTTAAACCGATCAGGGGCAGGTTCATCGATATCATGCTCTCCTTCAATCTCTACCCCATCGTCGTACGTCGCCACAATATGAATCCGATCTTCGGTCACCGGGAGCACTGTCCCACGCACACGCAATATACGTGAAGCGACTTTAATTGCTTCCGATTCTGAACCAAGCATGTCAGTAAGTGCTACGAGCAACAAGTTCCCTAAATTGTGCCCATTAAGTCCCTCCCCCTTGTCGAACCTATATAAGAAGAGTTCACGAAGGAGTTCGTCGTGATTATCCACTTCAGCAGAAAGTGCAGCTAACGCCATACGCACGTCGCCGACTGGAAGCTGTCCAAACTCATCACGTAAGCGGCCAGTTGACCCTCCTGCGTCAGCCATAGTAATAACCGCAGTCACATCGACATCTTTATAGGTTTTTAAACCCTTTAGAAGCGGGTAGATACCCGTTCCTCCTCCAATAACAACAACTTTTTTTCTATCCATACAAAATATATAAATACTTCGACGTTACTACTTATTGAGACTCACTTTACGGTTTTTCTGTTCTGCAAATGTATCATCGGTCTCAGAAATTTTCTCGATATCCTCCTCTTCAGATTCACCAATCTGTACCTCAAGAATATCTAAGTCAGTATCAGACGGTGCGCTAGGCGCATGCCACACACCAGGGAGATTCATCTGCACCTCCCCGTTAGGCATAAAGAAAAATTCACTTCGTTTCTCGTGCCGCTGTAGGGAAAGTTCTTTACCTGCCTCAATGTGCAACATCTTCACCTTTAACTTTGGCATATCAAGAATAACGTCATACCACCCCCAACGCGTTGCAACACGTTGCTTAGCATTAAGCGCTGAACTTGAAGAATATTTTCCTCCACCGA
>JBLHQB010000015.1:0-18163 GCA_047624725.1 Patiriisocius sp.
TACCGCAACTTCTGGAGTGCTGACGCTCCCACTGTCTTCTAGTTTCATTACGGTGTTTTCACTTGCAGCAAAAGAAAATGAGGACATCAGCCCACGTGTGCGTATTGAGGCACGTAAGTATATTCCTGTGCCAATGACTGACGTGACACTCGACTGGAGCGAACTGCCGCCACTGGGCGGGGCTTCTGCATCAACCAGAGAGGTGCTTGTGGCTGCTGTGCAGAATAACGCATACGGTGAAGCTAACGGATTACTTGCTGCAATTGAGAAAGGAAGTCAGCCAGCAGAGATTGAATTATTCAGTACATTACGTTCACTTGGAAAAAATGACGATGAGTCAGTGGTGATTATTGACCTCGGCGCGCAGACCAGTAAGTTGTACATCGCGCATCAGGGAGTGGTACGAAAAATTCATCGTGTGTTCGCCGGGGGAGTGCAGGCAACTGACCGTATTGCTAAGGTTCTTGAGGTGCCTTTTGAAGACGCTGAAAATAAAAAGCGAAATTATACACCAGAAGACCCACATGCTACTGAGATTAAAAAGGCAGTGGTAACTATGTTCGAGCGACCGTTTCAGGAATTCAAGCGCGTTATCAATCAGTACGAATTGCGAAGTGATCAACAGGTGACTCGTGTTGTGATTACTGGAGGTAGTGCTGCGTTTTCTGAGATGCAGACCTATGCAAGTTACATGCTTGACCGAAGTGTTGAGCGTGCATACCCGTTTGGTAAGGTTGCATACCCTGCATTTATGGAGGACGTGGTTACTGATATTGCTCCCACATTCTCTGTTGCACTTGGAGCAGCGCTTCGTCCGCTTATATAATAGATACAACTGTCCACAGATGTTGACAAATTTTCAATTAATTTCATTGTATACTAGAGCATATGGAAAACCCTCATGGAGCATCTTTTATCCCGAAGAGTCCCGTTCGCGGCGCAGTGAAACCGCGCGGTGTACGTCGTGTATACATTCTTACGTACGTTGCGTTTATTTGTTTTATCGGAGCACTGCTTGCGGCTGCAGCTATCTTCTTCTACGACCTCTCAATTAACGGTCAGATCGAAGCTCAAAAAGAGCAACTCGTGCAGGAGCAGATTTCGTTTAGCCAAAGTGACCTTGAGCACGTTCGTGATCTAGAGCATAGAATGAATGAAGCGTACGCAATTCTTGACAAACATGTCTCAGTACACGCGGTACTTACTGCACTAGAAGATGTTACCTTGCAGACGGTGCAGCTTATAGAATTTGAATACACAAAGGAACCCGGGGGAGCGCTTATACTTGCAGTAAGTTCCAAGATGCCTGACTTCAATACTGCACTATTCCAGAGAGAGGTGCTTTCAGGAAATGCAGTACTCGCTGGTTCAGAAATTGCTGAAATTACCTATGGTGATGTAACAGTAGAATCAGAAGATCCGTTACTTCCAACTTTTGAAGAAACAGAACTTATATTTATCCTTAAAAAGGAATTGATCCGAAGTGATATTCGCTACACCCCGCCTGTCCTCCAGGAGTTTGCTGTGGACACTGATGATGTGCAGATCGGTGCTGAAATGGAAGTTGACGCAGAGTCTGACGGCTTCGACGGTTTTGAGTTAGAAGGCTTCTTTGATTTACCAGATACTGAAGTAGAAGTTAACGAATAATTATGGGATTCAAAACTATTGCACAATTAGCACTCGTACTTACTGCAGTTATTGTGGTGCTTACATACGTACAGCCAACATTCCTTTCTGTAAAAGATAAACAGGATGTATTATTTTCGTACACTGATACCGTGAATAAAGCAGCACAGTTAAATACTGACCTTAATGCACTACTACAAAAGGAAAAAAGTTTTCTCCCTTCAGATATTGATAGACTCGAGACGTACCTTCCTTCAGATATAGATGATATGGCTGTCATGGCTGATATTGCAGTTATGGGTGAGAATGCTGGTGTGACCATTGATTCATTAACTCTAGGTGAAGTAATTGTAGAAGATCGCCAGGTTATCTATGACGAAGAAGACGAAAATCAAGGTATCGTCCGTGAACCAGAAACACTTTATAAAGATTTTGTTGTAGTAGTCTCAGCACAGTACGACGCATACAAGCGGATGTTGCTCGCACTTGAACAAAACAAATACCCGCTAGAGGTTGTGACTCTCGAGTTTATTTCTCCGGCACTGAGCGAGGCAACTATCGGTATCCCCACAAACGAATTGATCGGTATATACGAAATGACCTTACGAACGTATTCGTATACCACTACTAATTAATCTTTATATTATGTCTTCATCACTTCAAAACATACTTATGATTCTCGGTATCGTGGTTATCGCAGCTTTGGGGTATTACATGTACTCACAAAACAGTGCGTCAACGTTAAATAATTCAGGCATAGATGCTCAGGCAGCAATTGGGGCTGAGAATTTTATTCGACGTCTGGAAGAACTTAAAACAATTTCTTTCGACGGTGTTATTTTCACTGATGATCGATTCGAATCTCTTGTTGATGGAACAAAAGTAGTTATTCCAGTAACGGTTGGCCGCGAAAACCCTTTCGTGCCACGTAACTAAGTCTCATGGAAATTCTTGATACAGTAGCTGCAACAGGAGCACTCAGTCCTCAGCAGGTTGCTGAGATTGAGCAGACGGTAATTACTAGTGGCATTTCCTATGAAGAGGCGATGTTGCAAGCTGGCGTTTCTGAGGTTGCTGTACGCACGGCGTTTGCTGAGTTTTTTGGTGTACCTTCACTGGTCCTTACTGAGAACGATACAATCACTGAAGAGATTTTACAATACGTTCCTGAAGAATCTGCACGACATTATCGAATGGTGCCTGTCCGTCTTGAGGACGGGATGTTGGTGGTTGCGGTAAACGATCCTGAGAACCTGCAGTTACGCGAGGCGTTAAACTTCATCAGTACTAAGAATAGTACGCCGTTTAAATTTGTGTTCATGCTCAATAGAGATATTGAGACCGCACTTGATATCTACCAGTCACTTACTGGTGAGGTGGATGATGCACTTGGCTCACTTGAGACTGAACTTGACGCTGAAATTCGTGAACGTAAAGAAGAGAATACGTCTCAAGATGCACAGAAGGCAATGAGTAACCTTAAGGAGGATGCCCCAGTAACTAAAATTGTAGCAACCATTTTGCGATACGCAGTAGACGGTGGTGCTTCCGACATTCATATTGAACCAACTGGCGCTAAGGTAGTCGTCCGATTCCGTGTTGACGGTATCCTTTCAAAGAGTCTTGAGCTGCCAAAGAATGTACAATCTGCAGTTATTGCGCGTGTGAAGATTCTTTCTTCGATGCGATTGGATGAGAAGCGTAAGCCACAAGATGGTCGTTTTTCTGCGACATTCGATGGACACAAGATTGATTTCCGTGTTTCTATTTTGCCAACTAATCACGGTGAGAAGGTGGTAATGCGTATTCTTGATAATGAACGTGGAGTAAGTACGCTTGAAGACACAGGAGTCTCACCACACAACCTCGAAGCAATTCGACGAATGATCAAAGAGCCATACGGAATTATTCTTATTTCTGGTCCTACAGGATCTGGTAAGTCTACAACCCTGTATGCGATGCTTTCTGAGGTAGATAAACTTTCAAAGAATGTATTGTCTCTTGAGGACCCTGTTGAGTACAACATTGCTGACGTAAGTCAGTCACAGGTGCGGCCTGAAATTGGGTACACCTTTGCTTCAGGTCTACGTAGTGCACTGCGCCAAGACCCGGATATTATTATGGTGGGAGAGATTCGTGATAAAGAGACTGCACAGCTTGCTATCCAGGCTGCACTAACAGGTCACTTGGTTCTTTCTACTATTCACACCAACAACTCAATTGGTGTAATTCCACGTCTGATTGATATGGGTGTTGATCCGTATTTGATCGCCCCAACACTTAAGTTGGCTATCGCGCAACGACTTGCTCGGAAGTTGTGTCCGGACACAGGGAAAGAGATGGGTACTGAAGGTGGTGTACAGGTGATGATTGATAAAACGTTTGAAACACTTCCTGAAAAGTTCCATTCCCGTATCCCTGATAGCACGACCATGATGCACCCTGAGCCTTCAGCAGGATGTGCTTCGGGGACAAAAGGACGAACTGCTGTTATGGAAGTGTTTGAAGTTGATGAAGAGATTCAGGAACTTATCTTGCACGGCGGGTCTGAAGAAGAGATGTATGACGTTGCACGAAAAAATGGCTTTATGACCATGAAAGAAGATGCAATCTTCAAGGCGCTGAACCACTCAATTCCGTATGAGGAAATGAATGTATTTGGAACGAAGGTCGGTACCGATGTTGATGTGGATGACGATGAGGAAGATGGCCCGACACTTCCACAACACGCGCAGGCTACAGACATCCCAGAAATCTCAACAGACGCTGAGATGCCTGTCGATAACCAAAGCCAGCCGCTGGTTCTGTAACGTATAATAAAACTACTCATACTTGACGCATCAGGTGCTTATTAGTCACTTACACAACAAATGAACATTTTACTTATCGACGACGATGCATTCCTGCGGGATATGTACGCTACAAAGTTTACCGAAAAGGGTGACAAGGTAGAGGTGGCCCAAGATGGTAATGCTGGATTGGCAATACTTGCTGAGCATTCATTTGATGTGGTTATTGTTGATATGGTAATGCCAGGTATGTCAGGTTTAGACTTCCTTAACGCTGTGCCTACAGATGGTGCGCACGCCAAGTGTAAGTACATCGTATTGTCCAACCAAGGAGAGGATACCGACATTACTGCAGCAACTAAAGCAGGTGCTGATGGGTACATTATTAAAGCAGAGTCAATTCCAAGTGAAGTGGTGGCTAAGGTACATAATATAGTTTCATAATATGGCAGCAGTAGATTACAAACGAGAACTCAAAGACCTTATTGATGTAGTAGTGTCTGAAAATGGTTCGGACTTACACTTCTCCGTGGGCTCACATCCAATTGTGCGTGTCACTGGGTCCCTTATCCCATTGATCAAAAAACCAATCCTGACTGATCAGGATGTTGAAGGTTTTGCACACGCACTGATGAGTAAAGAGAAGTTCGCAGAGTACACAGAAAACTTTGAAGCTGACTTTTCATACAGCCATGCCGATGGAATACGTTTCCGTGGTAACGGTTTCTTCCAGAGTGGATCGATGTCCATCGCGTTGCGTCTCATCCCGAACGAAATTAAGACTATCGCTGAGCTTGGGTTACCCCCAATCCTTGAAGGTTTTGTACAGCGACCACAGGGATTCTTCTTGTGTGTAGGTCCAGTAGGGCAAGGTAAGTCGACAACGCTTGCTGCGCTGGTTGAGTACATTAACCAAAACCGTGCGGAGCACATTGTGACTATTGAAGATCCGATCGAATACCAATACGACGCAAAGAAGTCGCTTATTGATCAACGAGAAATCGGAGTAGATTCTAAGAGTTTTGAGTCAGCGCTTAATTCAGCATTTCGTCAGGATGTGGACGTGATTCTTGTAGGAGAGATGCGTAATGCTGCAACAATCAGCACCGCAGTGACTGCAGCTGAAACAGGTCACTTGGTGCTTTCAACGCTGCACACAAACAACGCCGCACAGACTATCGATCGTATTGTCGATTCGTTCCCTTCAGGGCAACATGATCAAATTCGTGTACAGCTTGCAGGTTCGCTCGCTGGAATTTTCTCACAACGATTGATCCCTCGTATTTCTGGAGGACTTGTACCAGCGTACGAACTCTTGATTAATAACAGTGCAGTAGCAAACCTTATTCGAGAAGGACGCACACACGAAATTCCCTCAATGATTGAAACAGGACTTGATCATGGGATGATTGATATGAACCGTTCACTGCTGGATCTTGTAAAACGTGGTGAAATTACTGTTGAGAATGCGTTTGCATACTCGGCCAATCCAAAAGGACTCGAGCGACTGATGTAGTTATCACCTTTAAAAATATTTACCATGTTATTCAACTATAAAGCAATTGATCAGCACAACACCTCACGCGATGGGGTTGTTGAGGCTGCGAGTATTGATGCGGCAATTTCAACCGTTCAAAAGGAAGGGTACACCATCATCTCAATTGACCCGGTTGATGACAAGAAGTCAGTACTTGATATTGAAATTAACTGGTTCCAACGAATTTCAAACAAGGAGGTGGTAATCCTCTCTCGACAAATGGCCACGCTGTTTGAAGCACAGGTTTCTGCGTTGCGTATTTTCAGACTCCTTTCAACAGAAGCGGAAAACCCGCAAATGCGTTCAGTGCTTACGAGTATTACTGAAGACCTCCAGTCAGGAAGTTCTATCTCTCGAGCACTCGCTGCTCACCCTGATGTGTTCTCTGCGTTTTATGTAAACATGGTTCGTTCAGGAGAGGAGACCGGTTCACTTGAAAAATCTTTTGCATACCTTGCCGACTATCTTGATCGTCAGTACCAAGTGGTGACTAAGGCACGTAACGCAATGGTGTATCCAGCGTTTGTAATTGGAACCTTTGTGATCGTGATGGGATTGATGCTTACTATGGTAATTCCGCGTATCGCTAAAATTCTTACCGACTCAGGGCAAGAACTTCCAATCTATACAAAGATTGTAATTGGGATGTCATCGTTCCTCACTGACTACATCGGTATCATTTTCGTACTTTTTGCAGGTGGAGGATTCTTTCTCTGGAGGTTCCTTCAGACAGACGTAGGGAAACGATCTATGGATGAACTTAAGATAAATCTTCCGTATATCGGAGACCTCAACAGAAAGCTGTATCTCACACGTATGTGTGACAACCTTTCAACGATGCTTACCAGTGGAATTTCTATGGTGCAAGCAATTGAAGTTACTGCAGACGTAGTAGACAACAGAGTGTACAAAGAGATTCTTGAGTACACACTTCTTGAGGTAAAAGGAGGACGATCGTTCGCCGACACTATCTCAGAGTATCCAGAAATTCCTGGAGTGCTCGCGCAGATGGCTAAGGTAGGAGAGGAGACAGGTAACCTTGGTTCTATTTTGACAACGCTTGCAGTCTTCTACCGACGAGAAGTAGATAATGCAGTTGATACGCTTATTGGATTGATTGAGCCGATCATGATTGTGTCACTTGGATTGGGGGTGGGGGTGTTACTAGCCTCAGTACTGATGCCAATCTACAACCTAACCAACACCATTTAGCCAAAATTGGCGACTGACTTCGTCGTGCTGCGAAAAAAGACCTGCGCTGGGCACGTGCCCCGCTTAGGTCTTTTTTCTTGCTCTCCTCGCCATCCATCCAATTTTGACTAAATGGTTGCCTTAGTTGCGTAGTTTTTTTGAGCGTTAATCGTGGGGTTTGTCCACATGGGGGGATATGTAGGGGTTTGGAGGCCGTATAATGAATGTATCCACTGCAACGTGGAGCGATACTCGTTTCGCCCTTGAGTCATTCAGCTGGTGCCTTAATGAAGTTACGAGTACTGCTATTATAAATATATAAATCTAGATCTATGAAACTAAAACTTAACAAAGGTTTTACACTTATCGAGCTTCTTGTGGTTATTGCAATCATCGGAATTCTCGCTTCAGTAGTGCTTGCGTCTTTGAACACAGCACGAAGTAAGGGGACAGACGCGGCGATCCAGGCTTCAGTAAACAACGTACGAGCGCAAGCTGAAATCGTTGGAAGTCAGACTAACGGAACAATTGATTACGCAGCAATCTGCGATGATTCAGGTGTTGATCAGATCGAAGCTGACATCCTTGCAAAAAGTGCAGCTCCAGTATGTAACGATGCTACAACAGCATGGGCATTCTCAGCACCACTTGTTGGCGATGCAGGAAACTTCATCTGTGTAGACAGTACTGGTGTTTCAACCGTAACAGGTACAGCACTTGCCTCTAACACCGTGTGTCCGTAAGGATCACGTAGTGTAGCCTAAAAAGGAAACTCCCTCTGGGAGTTTTCTTTTTTTGCATATTGTCCGACTCTACCTCCGCTGAGGTGCGGTAAGTACTGCTATACTAAGGTACATTATGTTAGGAATTCTATCTCTCGTGCCGACGTGGTACCAATATTTCTGGGTACTTATGTTCGGTTTGATTATCGGGAGTTTTCTGAATGTGGTGATCTATCGGTATCACACAGGTCGCTCGCTCTCAGGACACTCACACTGTCTGTCTTGTGGTGAGAAGCTACATTGGTACGAGCTGTTCCCCTTAGTTTCCTACATGTGTCTGTTCGGGCGATGTCGCACCTGTGGCTGTAAGATCCCTGCGCGCTACTTTTTGGTCGAGTTAACTACGTCGTTGCTGTTCCTGCTTATGTGGACACAGTTTGGATCATCGCTACTCTTGCTCGTCTCGCTTGCACTAGTTGTGGTGCTTATGGTGATTACTGTATACGACATGTATCACATGGTGATCCCCAATCAGTTGGTGCTTATGACAAGTGTCATTGCTACTGTGTATTATTTTATTCAATACTTTGATACATGGTCGCTACTTTCCTTGTCAGTGCATTTTCTTGGAGCACTTTCTGGTTTCTTATTCTATGGAGGGTTGTGGCTGGTTTCAAAAGGGAAGTGGATTGGCCTGGGTGACGCAAAGCTCGCGTTGCCACTAGGTTTTATACTCGGCGTGCCCGCAGTGTTTACCTTTATCGTGTTTTCGTTCTGGATTGGTGCAGTAATCAGTGTTGGTATATTAGCGTTACCATATGTGAAGCATCTGATCCGACGTACTTATACAAAACAGCTGATAGTAAATTCTCCGAGATATTTTACAATAAAGAGTGAAGTACCGTTTGCACCGTTTATCGTCGCTGCATTCCTGGTTGTCTATGTCTTTAATCTAGACGTAATCGCACTCATGTCTTGGTTTGTGTAGTTCTATGAATATCTCCTCATTTTTTAAACAAAATAAACAAGCGCAGGGTGGCTTTTCCCTAATTGAGCTTATGGTGACTATTACTATTATGGTGATTGTTACGGGCGCGGTTATGGTGAACTATTCATCGTTTAACAGTACGACACTCCTGCGCTCGCAGGCATTCGAGCTCGCGTTAGATATTAAGGAGTCACAGTCGTTTGGGATCAGTACTCAGAACACTGGCGGTGACTACCGTGCAGCATATGGAATTTACGTTGATCGTGATAACGATACCTATGCACTCTTCCAAGATGATAGTTCGGGGACGGATTTGAGGTACGACAGCGGGGAAGAAATTGGTGTACCGTTTACGCTAGATAACCGATTTCAGATTGGCCAGATTTGTGTGCAGGTTGCTTCAGCAGGAAGTCCTTCGTGCACCGCGCGTCAATTATCTGTTTCGTTCAAGCGACCTGACTTCGATACGCATTACGCATACACTTCAAATGCCAGCCCTTCTAACTTAGCGAACGTGGGGATTATTCTCGAGTACGCTGAGATTTATATTCAGTCTGCCGCTGACCCATCGTTTGAACGCATCGTAACGGTATATCCATCAGGTCAGGTTTCGGTCAATTAATCCATATGTATACAAAGCAACTGTACACAAAAAAAAGCAGCGGGTTCACCCTCATTGAGGTGTTGGTTTCGATGTCTATTTTTACCATTGTGGTAAGTATGGCTGTGGGATCATTGGTGGTACTCATTGACGCAAATGCTAAGGCTCAAAACGTGCAAGCAATTGTTTCAAATGTTTCGTTTGCATTAGATAGTATGACGCGTGAAATTAGAACAGGTTTTTTCTATGAATGCGAAAGCAGTAGCGGATCACTGACACAGACAGACTCTGGGGCAGAGGGCAATGTACGTTCGTGTAGTTCAGGAGGCTCAGCATTCGCTTTCACTGAAGGAGGAAATTCTCTGACTGATGGCATGGGAAGTTTACGTATTGCATTCCGCTACAACTCATCAGATGATTCTATTGAGCGAAGGCTTGGTACTAGTGGTGTGTGGCAGAGAATCACCGCACCAGACGTGGTTATTACCAACATGGAATTTGTGGTCACAGGTACTGCTACATTAAGCTCGGGGAATACACGAACTCCAACGGTTAGTATCTTTATTAGTGGAGAGGCAGGATCTCTTGCGGAAACTGATTCGACGTTTAATCTGCAAGCCACCGTAGCGCAACAAACGTTAGATATATAATCTATGCAATATCATACACACAATCAGGGATACTCATTGGTGGAAGTGCTTGTCGCTATTGCAATTTTGTTGTTGTCGCTTGTGGGACCGTTAGCAATTGCGTCAAAAAGTCTACAAAGTACCTACTACTCTCGAGAGCAAACTACTGCAATCTTTCTTGCACAAGAAGGTGTTGCAGCGTTTTACGCGGCGCGCAATGACCATGCGTTAGAATTTTTCAATGGAGACATCGCGGACGCCTGGACATGGACATCAGACTCAAGTCTTAACAATTGCTATACAAACGGATGTAATCTGGATTTCGCAAGTAGTGACCCGTTGAGCAATATCGAATCATGCTCAACTGCTGCCAACTGTACACTCTTCTTTAATGCTTCAGCAAACCGTTCGCAGTACAACATAACTTCGGGTGATACTACGCAGTACCGACGTATTATTGTGTTGGATCAGAGTAACCCTGGTGAAATGACTGTTGAGTCAACAGTATATTGGAACGCGCAACTATTTAATAACACAGAGCAGTCGGTAACACTCACTGGGGCGGTGTATGACATCTATTAATATGAATATTTTCACACTATCAAAAAATGAAAAAGGGTTCGCTTTGTTACTCTCTGTAATTGTTTCAAGTGTCGTGGTTTCTGTGGGATTGTCGATGTTGAATATTACACTAAAGCAGCTTTCATTGGGGAGTAATACCAAAGGTTCCGAAATAGCGTTTCAAGGAGCAAGTGCAGGGCTTGAATGTTTACAATATAACTACAACACACTCATCAGTGATCCAGATTTTACTACAAGTGACGGACAGAGTGTGGTGTTTAACTGTTTTGGAACTACAGATGGTGTATCTGACGCAGAGAGTGGTGATAGTGAAGTTCAACAGTTTAATCCTGAGTTTGACTGGACAACTGCGGGTGCAAGTACCGACTACTGTGTTGAGTTAGAGATATACGTACTTAATGCAACTGGAGGTTCGAACGTTTCTCGAACGTTTTCAGACAGAGATATATCGGAAACATGTGACGCGGGAGATATCTGCACTATCGCATTCTCTCGAGGATACAACAAAAGTTGTGGTGCAGCGTCAGGTGCAACACCTACTGTACAACGAGAACTCACTATCGTATTCTAGGTACATACTATCGTAGGACTACCACTACCTTTTATATATGCCAATTCAGAAACAGCAGCTAGAGCGCTACGAAAAACTCAAGCAAACAGTCGATCAGTATCGATATGATTTTCATGTAGAAAATAAAGAAACCATCTCACCTGAAGCTCTTGATTCATTAAAGAACGAGTTGGTACAGATTGAAAAAGAACACCCTCAGCTGATTACTTCCGATTCACCAACCCAACGTATTGCAGGAACTGCGTTAGCAAAGTTTTCCAAAGTAGCACACAAGGTCCCGCAGTGGTCGCTTAATGACGCATTTACCGAAGAAGATATTCTAGAATTTGATGCGCGGGTAACAAGAATGCTTGAAAAGAAGTTTGGTGCTGATGTTGCACCAACATACACGTGCGAGCTAAAGATTGATGGTCTTCATGTTGTTTTGGAGTATGTGGACGGAAGCCTGGTTACTGCTGCAACCCGCGGAGACGGGGAAGTGGGTGAAGATGTAACACACAACGTGCGCACTATTAAATCAGTGCCACTGAAGTTGAAAGAAAAAGTGTCACTCATTGCCGAAGGAGAGATCTGGCTTTCAAGGAAACAGCTCGCTACAATCAACACACAACGAGAGAAGGAAGGTAAAAGTTTATATGCAAACCCACGGAACCTGGCGGCGGGAACTATTCGTCAGCTTGATCCGAATGTCGCGGCAGAGCGTAAGCTTGATACGTACATATACGATATTTCACTCGGCGAAGAAACAGATTCACAAAAAGCTGAGCTCGATCGCTTGCATGAGCTTGGCTTTAAAGTAAATCCAGATCACGAGGTCTGTAAAAATATTCAAGAGGTTATTGCGTTTTGGAAAAAGTGGCACACCACTAAAGACAAGCAGCCATACGTGATTGATGGCGTGGTGGTAAAAGTAAATGAACTTGCGCACCAAGAAACGCTCGGACACACAGGGAAGGGACCCCGCTTCGCTTTGGCTATTAAGTTTCCCGCAGAGCAGGCAACGACTGTTGTAGAGGACATTCAGTTGCAGGTGGGACGTACTGGAGCAGTGACGCCTGTTGCCCATCTTCAGAGTGTGCTTATTGATGGATCAATCGTGTCACGCGCAACACTGCACAATGAGGATGAGATTAATCGCCTGGATGTGCGTATTGGAGATACTATCGTTCTGCAGAAAGCTGGAGACATTATTCCAAAAGTAATGTCGGTTATTACCGAACTGCGTCCGAAAGGTATAAAGCCATATCGATTCCCGAGCACTATTGTGGGTTGTGGTGGCGACGGGAGTATTGAACGTATTCCTGGTGAGGCAGCGTATCGATGTGTTACCCTCGACTCAGAGTATCTGCATCGAAAGCGTCTGCATCATTTTGTATCAAAGTCTGGTTTGAACATGGATGGCGTGGGTCCAAAGATTATCGACCTCTTACTCGATCATGGAGTAATAAATACGTATCATGACCTGTTTGAATTGCAGGTAGGTGATCTTAAAGACCTGCCGAGTATTAAAGAAAAATCAGCTGAGAATATTGTTGCTGCAATACAGTCAGTAACTGCTCCTGCTGTTGAGAAATATCTCGTGGCACTCTCTATTGATAACGTCGGGGAGGAGGTCGCACGTTTGGTGCTCTCAGAATGTTCTGACATGGAAACCCTTGCGTTAGCTAACGTGGAAGAACTTACTGAAGTTAAGGGAGTAGGGCAGACCGTGGCACAATCTATTGTTTCTTGGATGAGTACCGCTGAAAATAAACAAACACTCAAACAGCTACAGAAATACATTACACCTGTACCGTATAAAACCACTGTATCAGAAAGTCCAATTGCTGGGAAAAGTATGGTATTTACCGGGACACTCCCCACGCTCGGACGTGATCAGGCAAAGGACCTTGCCCGAAAGCATGGCGCAACTATCGCAAGTAGTGTCTCAAAGAACACTGACTTCGCAGTTATCGGAGAGAATGCGGGAAGTAAGGAGCAGAAGGCAATTGAACTTGGGGTAGAAATACTCACTGAAGCAGCCTTCCTTAAACTACTTTCATAGGCCCATGGGCATGTGCTATGATGCCAACACTAAACGCTTTGTATATATAGCTAAAACATAATTATGAACACACAAGACATACTGCACTTAAGTACGCTCGCACGTATGGAGATCTCTGAGGAAGAGGCGGTTTCCCTGGGTAAAGACATCGACGCAGTATTAGAATACGTGAGTGTGGTTAATGAAATCACTGCTGAATCAGGAGCTCCTAAAAAGGTTGGTGCGGTCTATAACGTGTTCCGAGAGGATGCGGTGACTGTAGAACCAGGATCGTTTACACAAGCACTTATGAACGAAGCGCCGTCTACGAAGAACGATCGACTGCAGGTGAAGCAAATTTTAAATGCTGATTAATATGACTATTACAGAATTCCGAGAAAAGTGTATCGCAGGTGCCTTCACACCAACAGAAGCAATTGCAGAAAGTCTTAAGGTTATCCAAGAGAAGGATGGGGAAATCCATGCGTTTTTAGATGTATACACAGATGCCGCTGAGCAAGCAGCAGAAGCAACAAAACGATACAAGGAAGAGGGGGTTAATGCCCCAGCGTTACTTGGTGTTCCCGTTGCAATCAAGAACAATATTTTAATTAAAGGACGCAAAGCAACAGGAGGTTCAAAAATCCTTGAAAATTATACTGCGACCTACGACGCAACAATCATCACGAAGCTTAAAGAAGCAGGGGCGATCCTTGTAGGAGCGACAAACATGGACGAGTTCGCTATGGGCTCTTCAACTGAAAATTCTGCATTTGGACCAACTAAAAACCCTGTAGATACTACTCGTGTACCAGGAGGGTCCTCAGGAGGATCAGCAGCAGCGGTCGCTATGGGGGCAGTGCCGGTAGCTATTGGTACCGACACAGGAGGTTCTATCCGTCAGCCGGCAAGTTATTGTGGCCTCGTTGGATTCAAGCCGACGTACGGTGCAGTATCACGTTCAGGACTTATGGCGATGGGATCTTCATTTGATCAGGCAGGGCCACTGACTAATAGTGTTGCTGATGCAGAGATTGTGCACAACGTTATCTCTGGCACCGACACAATGGACGCAACAACTATTTCAGATGACACCTATCCTGAAGTTTCAGTACAAGAAACGTACACCATTGGTATTCCCCGAGACTTTATGAAGGAAGGAGTTGATGCGGGTGTGATGGAAGTGTTTAATGCACACGTTGAAGATTTAAAAGCAGCAGGGCACACGATTGTCGATATCGAATTACCTTTGTTTGAAAAAGGACTTGCTGCGTACTACGTATCAATGCCTGCAGAAGTATCTTCAAACCTCGCACGTTACGACGGTATCCGCTACGGACACAGTGCAGAAGGAGAGACATTGCTTGATGTGTACCAGAAGTCTCGTGGAGAAGGATTTGGTGATGAGGTTAAACGACGTATCCTACTTGGAACGTATGTACTTTCTTCTGGTTATTACGATGCGTACTACGGAAAGGCAGAAGCAGCTCGTGAGCTTATGCGCGAAGAACTTGCAGGAGTGTTTGAGAATGTAGACATCGTGCTCACACCCTCAGCACCAACTCCAGCATTCACCTTTGGCGCGCACAAGGACCCTCTTTCAGCATACCGACAAGATATCTTTACCGTACCCGTAAATCTCACGGGTGTACCAGCAATTTCACTACCTGTCGGATCTGTGGAACAGGAGAAAGGGAACAGTCTCCCGGTTGGTGTACAATATATAGCACCACACGGTGGTGATGCGAGACTGTTCGATCTTGGAAAGAAGATGTACGATTCTAAGCTGTAAAGTCGGTAGTCTCCGTTGATTAAATTGTTCGCAATTTTTACAACCACAAATTATGCCTGATGAAAACGACATAGTATACGACTCATATGGTCCCGATCTGCTAGGAATAGTACGGGCTATTATTGATGCCATCACTGGTAGCGATGTTTCTTCTGATGGGATGTTCGCATGGTTTGCAGGCTTTTGGGAAATCTACTCAATCATCGCTTTTCTCCTGTCATTCCTTTTTATAATTGGCATCATCTATTCATACATTCGCTTTGGACAATTGTCCGAACTTGAAGCAAGTAATCTCATGGACGCAGAAAATCTATGGAAGCAGCAACATGGTGCATCACAAGAGAACAGACGCTGGACTGAGATTCAGAGGCATGTAGCATCAGGCCAACCAAACGACTGGAAGCTTTCAATTATCGAAGCCGATATTATTCTCGGAGAAGAGCTAACAAAATCAGGATTCCCTGGTCATTCAATTGGCGAGCAGCTTAAGAGTGCGGGTAAGACTGGCTTTGCGACCGTACAAGACGCATGGGACGCGCACTTAATTCGTAACAAGATCGCTCACCAAGGCGCTGACTTTGTGCTGACACAAGGCATGGCTAAAGAAGCAATGATTAAATACGAACGAGTATTCAAGGAATTTGGGGCGGTTTAATCAAGAGACAAGAAAGCCTAGACAGGCTAATGCTTGAGTGGTACACTCTTTGACACCACACAGCGGAGTAGAGGAGTGGTACCTCGGGAGGCTCATAACCTCCAGACCCCGGTTCGAGTCCGGGCTCCGCAACAAATAACAAAACACACGCATCAGTGCGTGTGTTTTGTTATTTGTTGCGGAGAAGAAACTGAACTGCTTCAGTTTCGTCCGGACTCGAACAACGGAGCGTTGTGAGAACCCTTCTTGGGGCTTGAACAGCGAGCTGCGTCCAGCGTTCTTAGGAGCGCAGCGAGTTAGAAAAAGTGGGACGAGTCCCGATTCCCCTCACCATCTAGACAAACTAATTTTAATATGGCACTCTACAAATAGACATGAACCCATGCCGCAGGCATATACAAGGAGAAAAGGATGACCCAGACAACTTGTAAGAAAGAAACTCGCACCAAAGAAGATCGGACAGCTGTGCAAGCAGTGATCCAGAAGCTCGCATTCTGGACGTCAGAGTCTGATGGTGGAAATGGTTTCTCAATCATTCCACTGAAAGAAGGTGGTTTGGTCGTTAAACCAAAGCTGTTAATTTCCCTCACTGCTAAGATAGCTGTTGCACTGATGCAACATCCAGAAGCAGAGGAAGATGAGACGCCTGCTACTGCTCATATTGTCGATGCGTGACTCAAAGACGTTGCGTTCATTCGGAATCATGCCGGCTCGATCTATGAACATAAGACAATATGGGGAGTATTTGATGCATTAGATATGGAAAATGAAAAATCATACATCAACAGTCTCTACAGTGATTGTCACCGTCGCACAGCAGCCGCAGAATTTTTGATGAAGTCCTGGGAAGAGCAGAGAAAAATGTTCATGTTCCTTACTTCTTGAATTTTGTTAAACCAAATCTTGAACACCCCTCGCAATGCGAAGGGTGTTTTCTTTTTCTTGAGCAACCCCCTCCGTTCATGGTATAAATACATCATTATGCAATGTGTCATCTTAGCAGCAGGTAAGGGAACTCGATTACGTCCCCTTACAGAAAACTGTCCAAAACCATTAGTAGAAGTAGCAGGCAAACCATTACTCGATCATATCGTAGGAGCGCTTCCAAGCTCCGTAGACGAGCTTATTATCGTAACTGGATACTTAGGCGAAATGATCCAGGATCACTGCACAGAAGAGTATTTTGGACGTAAGGTGACCTATGTACACCAAGAGGAGCAAAGTGGGACTGCTCATGCACTCTGGCTATGTAAGGAACATGTCAAGGGACGATTCCTCTTCCTGTTCGCAGATGATATTCACGGCAAGGATGACCTTGCCCGAGCTACTTCATTTAGTCGTTCGCTCTTAGTTGCATCAGTATCGAACCCTGAGAGCTTTGGAATTGTAGTACGTAAGCCCGATGGGACGCTTGATCTGATGATTGAAAAACCGACTCATGCACCGTCTAACTGTGCGAGTACAGGAGCAATGGTGCTTGATGAGCACATCTTCGAGTTTGAACCAGAGACAGCGATCAAAGGAGAGTTCTATCTCACTGAAGTAATTCAGCGCTACGCCAAGGAATACCCAATTGCGGTGGTTGAGCAAAACATGTGGATTCCAATTGCAAACATCAACGATGTTGAAAATGCAAACAAGCTACTTGCATCACGAGTGTCTGAAGTAACTAACGCCTAACTATATGCAGTGCGTCATTCTTTGTGCTGGAAAAGGAACACGGATGCAGCCTTTGACACTCGCTACTCCTAAGCCCCTTATTGAGGTGTGCGGTAAACCATTGCTCGCACACGTGGTTGAGGCTTTGCCTGTAGAAATCGATGAACTTGTATTGGTTGTAGGGTATCTCAAAGAACAGATTCAAGATCTGTGTGGTTCAGAGTACTTAGGTAAGAAAGTAACGTACGTAGAACAGACTGATTTTTCCGGAGGAACGGGTGATGCACTGATGTGTGCCAAAGACGTTGTGTATGGAAAGTTTCTCTTCATGTATGCGGACGATATCCATGGGGCTGATGCTTTGCAGACAGCAGTGGCGCATGAGTATGCAATTCTCGGAACGCACTCAGATCATCCTGAAGACTTTGGGGTACTGATGCAGAACCCAGATGGGACACTTCAGGGGATTATTGAGAAACCTACAGACCCGCAATCATCACTGGTGAACATTGGAGGTTTTGTATTAGACGAGAAAATATTCCAGTATTCCGTGGCAGTAAGTGCCGAGCACGGGGAAGTGCTTGTGACTGATATGTTCACACAGTTCGCACAGGATTACGCAGTGCAGATAGTAGAGCAGGAGACATGGATTCCCGTAGGGAAGCCCGAAGATATCGAAAAAGCAGAAAAGACACTCTGCCCAGAAAAGTAATTGATTCTGGAGTATAAATATAGTACTCTTTGGGTCACCTGAGGTTTCTTGGGTGCATACAAACATTTGTCGGCGTAGCTCAG
>JBLHQB010000016.1:0-16839 GCA_047624725.1 Patiriisocius sp.
AGCAACTACATAGGGGGTCGTCGTCTTTGCTTCGGAGTTTTTTGATAGCCTCCTCTTCGGCTAACGCACCCATAAGAATTACAGGATTAGCGGAGTCAAACGCCTGCAACCTTTTAGCAGTTGAGCTGTCTTTCTCGATGGTGATGTGCAGAGATATCAATAAAGACAGTAGCGACTGGACATCTTCAGGGGGGAGCTGTTCGCCGACTGATCCAATCAGATAAAGCGCAGTGTAGATTTTTTCTACAGCCACCCTTGGATCATCATCATTTACGATGTTGCCTAAGATGGTAGTCGCCACCTCAAGAGCTTTTGTCTTCGCTATGTTTTCCAGAGTGTTACTTGGAATTTCTTTTGAGTCATCCCTGCAAACAATAGAGCTAAAGGCATTGGCGATCTCCACAGAATCCTTGGATTCCTTTATCTTCTGGAGTGTCATAAGTAGACGGGCTTGGGTGACAATATAATCAGCTCCCTTCTTGGTGCTGTCACCAGCCTTTTTGGCAAGATTTTGCATGTCTTTTGCAATTACTGGGGCTGTTTTAGCAGGGTCCCAGTCATTTTGTGCAAGACGAAACGTCGCATAGGCCCCACCTTTCAACAGAAGTAGGCGAGCAAGTGTTACATGTAGCATGTATTTTCCTTTGTTTAGAACTGTTTGCTTTTGCTATATAAACATAGAATCGTTTTAATGATGTATTGACAAAGCTTTGTTTCATGTTAGTATTGGTTTTAGAAATTGAAAAAAGTTTCTTGACATACATAATAAACTCGAAAGGAAGATTCGGATGATTACTAAATTCTCTGAAATGACAGGTGGTCAAAAGGCCATATACGGTATCGGGCTGTTGGTGGTGCTTGCTGTGCTTGCGCCGCTCGCTGCCATTGCAGCAACAACCGTTACCAGTTTGTTCACGGCACTTATTTACGGCGTCGGCATCTTTGCCACTGTCGTAATGTTCCCGTTCATCAACCGGTTTCTAAAGACAATGGCCCTTAAACTCATGAAGGCCAATGCCCGAATGAACCCGATTGAAACTCTTGAGCTGGATCTTCTGAAAAAGAAGAAATCACTTCAAGCCTTCATCAAATTCGTCACCGAAATGGCGGCCGGTTACACGGTCACCAAGGACGAGTTTCAGGATCTTAAAAAGGATTATCCTGATCGTGATCTCTCGAAAGAGGGAACGGCGGTAGAGAAAATGGGCGAAGCCGTTGAGCTTTTGCGCACTAAGGCACGTGGAGCAGGCGACAAGCTTGAGCTCTACGAAGAAGAGGTTGGTTTCATGAAGCGAAATCATGCTTTCGCAAAACGTGTTGGATCAGCTATGACTCAACTACGCAATGTTGAAGGTGTTGACTCGCTTGATGAACTGCTGAAAGATGAGGCGATTGGCCAAGTCCGCAATGATGTGGCCTTCGCCTTTGCTGAATTGGACAGTCTGCTTGACCAGGAAGGAACGCGTGAAGTGTTGCAAATTGCACACCAACGCAGTCCCGAAACGGTTGATGGAACAGCGTTCGAGATTCCACATTTCTTCGATAACCAAAAGGTTCCGGCCTAAAAGGAGGCGTAATGAACATCAAGTTAGTGCTGCTTGCAGCATGTGTTGCCGTTGCCGCTGCAGGAGGTGCATTAGTTGTTGGAGGAGGCTTGTCTTCCTCATCGACTGAGACACTTACTCAGCAACCTGGAGTGGTCCAACCACTTCCGTTGCAACGAGCGCCGCAAAATGATCCTTCGCAAGTTGAAGCGATCGAAGGGCTTAATCTTCGCGGTAACTAATCGCGCAGGTTTGAATAACGGAGCGGATTCTCTGCTCTCATTTATGTCATCATAACGGGAAGGACCCACGATGAAAATTCTGAAAAATCTCGGTACTGCATTGATTATCTTCGCAGCCCCAGCAGCCCCAGCATTTGCTGAACAGGTGGAAATTGTTCTTGGTTCGGGTTCTCCCGGCGGGACATATCACCCTGTGGTCACCGAAATTGGCCAGTTCTGTGATTCGAACACACTTCGTGTTGTTCACTACATGGATCCGACCAATTTGGACAACCCAACAGGTGGCGGCTCTGTGGCAAATCTGACACGCATCACCAACAATTTGGCGATGGGTGGTTTGGTCCAGACTGATGTTGCAGCGCTCGAAGTTCTTGGTCGTAACCCGGCCATGGCACGAGTGCTGGCGCTGTTGCCGCTTCATACTGAGCATGTACACTTCGTTGTGTCCGCAAACGTGACGGTGATGACGCAGGAAGCTGTTGAGGCTAACTGGCTCGGGATGGGAGGGAGTGACGCTGTATATGCGCTAAGCTCCAATCCAGTCCGGTCGGTCGCTGACCTGCAAGGTGCAGTGATTGCTTCCTGGGGCGGCTCTGCCGTTTCTTCCCAGGTGATCGATCAGTTGGCACGTCTTGGTGCAACTGTTACCAATGCTGGCTCACGTGATGCAGCCATGGCAATGCTTGACGGAGGTCAGGCACATGCTGTGATTTCGGTTGCTGGTGCACCAGTGCAGTGGATCTCTGATCTTCCGCAAGGTGAATACTCATTGCTGACTGTCGGTCCGAGTACCCAGGAAAACCTGGCTTCGGTCTATGGCGTTCAGCCAGTGAGCTACAACAATATGGGTGAAAACGGTCAGCGTATTGACGCGCTGACAGTCAACGCTTTGTTGATGACACGGACGTATCGCACTGATCGTATGATCGGGGCGTTGGCCGAGCTTCAAGATTGCGTTCGCAATCGTATCTTCGAAATCCAGGATACTCCTGGTACACACCCAGCTTGGCAGATGATTGACCCAATGGCCGAAATGCTGTGGGACAATGTGTTCGAGGCTCCGACTCGCAATTCGCTGGAACTTGTTCCAGCAATTGGCGAATAGTCAAACTGTTCTTTGATCTCTTAGGAGGTTCTCAAAACGCGCAACATCAGTTGCGCGTTTTTCTTTTTGTTGCTTTTTGCTAGTATTTTAGGTATAAGAGTAAATGAAAAATCGCAATAGTGCGGAAAATATAGGGGAATACCATGTTTTGGACGATTCTTGATCACATGTTCGATTTTCCTGGATGGCGCCTTGCACTACAAGTGCTCGTGCTGGCGGCGCCCGGGGTGTTCATTTTTTACAAACGGAAGGATGAGGGGTGGTATATCAGTGTTGCTGCACTCGAATTGCGTAACATCAGCCTTGTCTCAGCAGTGGGGCTTCTGATTAAAACAGATTTCCAGTCTGAGATGATACTCTTTTACTTGGTGTATCGCTTGGGACGTGAGGCGTATACACACGGATACAAGTTCTCAGGAACTGTCGTGACATCCACGATTCTCTGCGTATTGTTGTACATCGCAATCCCGTTGTTGTAATGTTCTTATTCTAAAAAGTATGGGCGTGTATGCGAAAGCAAACACGCCCTTTTCTATTGCAATCCCTCCAAATAATGCTATATTACTCCACGAAGCGATATACGCATTCTCTACCAATTTTCAATAGAAAAGGTGAGGAAGGACCGCGCTGTTGTAACCAAGTTACGGGATAATCGAAAGATTCTCAAGACTTGCAACAGAAGGCGTGTTTTATGCTATGGGCGACCATACATCGTATACGTGGAAGGCTAGAAATGGCCGGATTATAAGGGGACCAGTTGCAGATTCTCTGCAAAACAGTCCCACACTTTAATGAGGTAAATGTAGTGATCCGGAGTTTGTGCGTCCAGCAATTTTCCCAAGGGGAGAAAAAATTGGGACATAAATTCTGAATAGTCACTGCGTTCCTTTCATCATTCAAATGGCACGAAAGTCAATCATTATTCGGGCGCTACGCGTACCGAAATTCAAGTCTCGTGTTGTCCGACGTTGCAACCAGTGTGGTCGTAAACGAGGATACATGCGTGACTTCGATCTTTGCCGAATTTGTTTCCGCGAACAGGCAAATGAAGGAGTTATTCCAGGAATTAAGAAATCATCATGGTAGGCGATACAGTAGGAGATTTCATCATCCAGTTGAAAAACGCTGGAATGGTAGGGAAGAAAGACGTATCACTTCCGTATTCAAAGCTAAAGCATTCAATTGCTGACGCGTTGGTATCAGAAGGGTATCTTGTTTCAGCTGAAACAAAAGGAAAGGAAGCAGCTACAAAGACACTAGACGTGAAACTGCAGTACGATGAAGATGGTACGCACCACATCCGTGGAGTTAAGCGTGTTTCAAAGCCTGGTCGTCGAATGTACAAGAAGGCTTCAGAAATTTATCCAGTTAAGTTCGGTAAAGGGCGTATGATCCTTTCAACACCAGCAGGTATCCTTACAGGAGACCAGGCTCGGAAAGAAAATGTTGGAGGAGAAGAGCTATTTATCATCTGGTAATATGAGTCGATTAGGAAAAATCCCAGTAACTATCCCAAGCGGTGTTGACGTAACATTCGCAGAAGGCGTACTTACAGTGAAAGGTCCCAAGGGGACACTTACGCAGGAAATGCGTGAAGAAGTAAAGGTAGAAATCACTGAAGAAGGTATCGTACTTTCACCAGTAAATGACGAAAAGAAGTCACAGGCACTATGGGGAACCTACGCAGCGCTTGCACGTAACCTCGTTACAGGAGTGACTGAAGGATTCTCAAAGATTCTTGAGATTGAAGGAGTAGGGTACCGAGCAGAGGCAGTTGGACAGAACCTAACGCTAAGCGTTGGATTCTCACACCCAGTGCTTATGGTTGTACCAGAAGGACTTACCGTAGTGGTTGAGAAGAGTGTGATTACGATCACAGGAATCGACAAGCACACTGTAGGGCAGCTCGCTGCAAATATCCGTAAGGTGAAACCACCTGAACCATACAAGGGGAAGGGGATTCGATACCGAGGGGAACACATCTTACGTAAGCAAGGTAAAAAAGCTGTTTAAACGTCTTACATTGCAGCATTGCTTCGTTGCTTCGCGAAAAATATCTCTCACTGGACCACAGCGTCCCGTTCAAGATATTTTCCGCTTACGCCTCGCACTGCACGCAATCTAAAACGTTTAAATTGAATCTCTAAGATCACATTTATGAAAAAAACAATTCACAAACAAGAAACACGCGCACGGCGGCACGCTCGTATTCGTTCACGTGTTATCGGATCTGCTACTAAGCCACGTCTTGCGGTATTCCGTAGTAACCGATACATCTACGCACAGCTTATTAACGATGAAACAGGAGCAACACTTGCTTCAGTAGACTCTCGAAAGGCAGAAGGTAAAACACTTACAGAACGAGCAACATCAGTTGGTACAACAATCGCAGCTGCAGCAAAAACTGCAAAGATTGACGTAGCAGTGTTTGACCGAGGAGGATTTAAGTACCAGGGAGCAGTAGCAGCAGTAGCTGACGGTGCCCGAGAAGCTGGACTTACTATTTAACCAATAAACAGAATTAATAATGTCAGAAGAAACAAAGCAGGAAGCTACAAAGGAAGAAACACCAGTTTCTACCCCAGCACCTGAAGCAACAGAAACGAAAACAGAAGCACCAGCTTCTGCAGACGCAACTGCTTCTACCGATGCACCCGCTGCTGACCCTAAGGCAACATCAGATGATGCTGCTGCAAAGCCAGCACCTGGCCGAACATCTGGAGGACAGTATGGTGGAGGCGACAATAAGCGTAACCCACGTCGACCACGACGAGGGGGACGTCGAACTGAACGACCTCGATCAGAATATGAACAAAAGATCGTAAGTATCCGTCGAGTAACGCGAGTTATGGCTGGTGGACGACGATTCTCGTTCTCTGTATCAATGGTAATTGGAAACAAGAAAGGTAAGGTTGGAGTTGGAGTTGGTAAAGCCGGCGACACACAACTTGCTATTGAAAAAGCAATGCGAAACGCACAGAAGAATCTTATTGTAGTACCTATGGACAAGGATCAGCACATCCCACATGACGCGCACGTAAAGTACGCTTCAAGTGAAGTGATGATCATGCCAGCACCAGGGCGAGGGCTCGTAGCTGGATCATCTGTACGTACGGTTCTTGAGCTCGCAGGAGTGAAAGACGTTACCGCAAAGATTTTCTCACGGTCGAAGAATAAGCTTAACAATGCTAAAGCTGCTATTGAAGCACTTAAGCAACTTAAAGCCTAAATACATTTATGCAATTACATGAATTAAAGCCAACAACTGCACGAAAAACCGAAAAACGAATCGGTCGTGGAGGTAAGCGTGGTAAGACATCAGGACGAGGACACAAAGGGCAGGCTGCCCGAGCTGGTAACAGCTCACGTCCAGAAATGCGTGAGATCATCAAGAAGATCCCTAAGCTGCGTGGACACGGTATCAACCGAGCCCAGACAGTGAACAACGAAAAGATCATGCCAACGGTAATCAACGTGAGCGCACTTGAGGCGGCACTTGAAACAGGTGCTGCGGTAAACCCTAAAGCACTTGTTGCTGCAGGAATTATTGCTTCACGTCGTAAAAAAGCTCCAGCAGTTAAGATCCTTGGTAACGGTGACCTTTCAAAAAAGTTCACAATCACTAAGTGTGAAGTTTCAGCTTCAGCTAAAGAAAAAATCGAAAAGGCGGGAGGAACGATTGCGTAATACGCAAACAGTATAGAGTACCTCTTTAGGTGCTCTATATGTGTTAAAATCGAACCATTAGTTAATACGGAAATTACATGCAGACATTAATCAAAAAACTCAAGATTGCATTCACTGACAAAGCGATTCGAAATCGAATCTTCTTTGTGATTGGTGCTTTGGCAGTCTTTCGAGCACTCGCAGCAATCCCTATTCCAGGTATTGACCAGGCTGTACTTGTACAGTTCTTCGCAAATAACCAATTCCTGGGCATGTTGAACATGTTCTCAGGAGGTGGATTAGCAAACCTTTCGATCGTGATGCTTGGGGTAGGGCCGTACATTACAGCTTCTATTATCATGCAGCTATCGACAGTGATGTCACCGCGTCTGAAGGCTATGTACTCAGAAGATGGTGAATCAGGACGAGCTAAGTTCCAGCAGTACGGACGAATGCTCACGCTACCGCTTGCGGTACTGCAAGGATTTGGATTCCTTACGCTACTACAAAGCCAGGGAGTTATCTCAGGTTTGAGCTCATTCGAGTTTATCGTCAACGTTATCCTCGTGGTTGCTGGATCACTACTCCTTATGTGGGTTGGTGAGCTGGTAACAGAGTTCGGTATCGGTAATGGTGTTTCTATTATTATCTTTGCAGGAATTGTTTCAGGTATTCCACAGACGGTAAGTCAGCTTGCGTTCGCATTCTCAGATCCTTCACAGCTTCCGCTGTACGTTGGATTCGTATTTATCGCACTTGCGATTGTCTACGCAGTAGTAGTTATGACTGAGGCAGAGCGCCCAGTACCAATTACCTACGCGAAGCAATCACGAGGGACAAAGACCTATGGAGGAAGTCAGTCGTATCTTCCATTGCGGTTGAACCAGGCTGGAGTTATTCCAATCATCTTTGCACTCTCAATCCTACTGTTCCCACAAATGATTCTGAACATCCTTTCGGCGTTCGACATCTCATGGGTACCAGGAGCATTGACGGTGGTAAATGCACTGACCGCAAACCAGGTGGTATACGGAATCACATACTTTGTATTGGTATTCCTCTTTACCTTCTTCTACACTGCAGTAACATTCGACCCAGATCAGATTGCAAAGAACTTGCAACGAAATGGTGCGTTCGTCCCAGGTATTCGACCAGGATCACATACTGCACAGTATCTTGGTAACGTAATCACACGACTTACACTAGTTGGTGCGGGATTCCTCGGATTCATCGCAGTATTCCCAATCGGGATGACCGTGTTTACAGGAGTTACGTCGCTCGCAATTGGAGGTACGGCACTTCTGATTGTGGTAAACGTTGTTTTGGATTTGATCCGAAAAATCGACGCCCAGGTATCTCTGCGCGAGTACTAATCTAAAACCAATACCTAATCCCATCTGCTTTGTTGCACTGCGGTAAGTGGTCGCTCACCGTACGTTAAGTACGGCTCGCGCCCACTTCCTTGTGCGCCGTGCATCTAGAATCATCTATTGATTTTAGAAACCCTAGATGGATTAGGTTGGAGATTGAAGACACAAAAACACGACACTCTTGGAGTGTCGTGTTTTTGTATACTCATCGTCTTTGCGAGGGGGCGAAGCAATACAGAAAGTCTTGTATTTTGGTGCATTTGTGGTTATATGGATACAGATTATGTAACTGTAAAAAGGAGATTTGGATGACTGAACGGAAATTTGAAGTCTTGTTTTGGGGGTATGACCCACAAAGCGGAAAGCGGAAATTTATGGAGTATGAAGGGAAACTATTTGTGTCGCTGACAAGTGCTGACAAACAACACACACTCACAAGTGTTGTCAGTAATGCGTTTTGGGGGAAGTCCCAAAATGGGTTGTGTTACCAGGCATGCTTGCCAGATTCACGAGACCTTGATCCTTGCTGTGTGATTTGCAAGGTTAATGTCACTCGTGCCAGAACAGTGCGAAAGGATGTCAAATTTAATAGCTTGAAAAACCTTAAATTGATTTCAGGCCTGAAACAGTTGGACCGTGAGATTAATTTAGATCTCTGGGCTGGGATTGCTTTCATCGAACAATATCAAAAGCAGCACATGCCAAAGTGAACACACAAAACCTGCCCCGAAGTTTGGGGCAGGTTTTTCTTTTGTCTGTGGGCTAGTATACTATGGCTATGAAAAAAATAATTGCGGGGGTTGCATTAGGCGTGGTGTGTATGGTTGGGATGACTGGGGGAGTGTCTGCTGCTTCTGCTTCTGCATCTGATGCTGAGATTGCTGCGTTGCAAAGCAAGGTATCTATAATGCAGAGTTTAGTTTCTCATTTAACACAGCTGCAGTTTATGCAGTTCCAAATGTCCGAGCCAGGACATGATGATGAAGGACAAATTACCGTGGTGGTAAATGACGCAATGCGGTTCGTGTGCGAAGGGAGGAGTAATACTGATGGACCATACTGTGTTCGTCACGAAGGTTCAACGGGAGTAAGTTATGTTGACCTAGAAATCATCAAAGGTTTCACGCACGATGCAGCCAACGCCTACGATCTACAGTTACTAAAACTACGATCAGATGCCCACGGTCAAGAAGACCTCCCGCAATTCAACTACACACTAGTACGAATCAATCAGTTGACCGCACTCTAAAGCAAACAAAAACCTGTCCCGAAAAGGAACAGGTTTTTTAATTCATCTCAGTACAGTTTTACCACCCAGTTTCTATTCTGAGGTGGTATTAACCTTTGAGATGCCCCAGATGCGAGACGTGGGAAGAAAATGGATCGAACGGGACACGTGTCCAGAGAGATTCATTTTACTGAACCGTAACGAAGCAGATGGTGTATAGTCAAAGGTTAATACGAGTTGTCGAAGGAATATCCCATAGGCACTTCAGAATGAATCGGTCGCCATTCCTCACTCTTGAGCCACTTCTTGTAGTTGTCGAAAACGGTGAGTGCTACGGTTTGTGGGCTGTGTCTTGCCGTATTGATTACTAAGTCAAAGTTTGTATTCTTGTATGGGTCTACACCGTACATAGATTTGAAGCGCCGTTTTTCATTGTTCAGTCGCGACTGTACTTGTTTTTGGACATCAGCAATTGATCCTGCTAATCCGGCCCCGTCAGACCTGCCTTCGTTACTAATCGCATCTTTGTAGATTCGCACGGTAGCTACGTCCATATCAAGATCAAGATAGACCTTAAACGATTCAGGGATCCAGTAGAACCCAAGGCGTGAGTCGATCACAATATCTTTTTGGTCTCGGAGCTTTCGGAGTTCCTCATCAATCTCCTCGTCAAGCGCGTGATTACTCGCTGCCATCTGATTGAATTGTGCCAATGTAATACGTTTCTTTTTTACAATGTTACGCACAAAATCACCAGAGGAGTATCGCGTGTATCCAAGCATTTCAGCCACCTTATCTGACGTTGATGACTTTCCGCTACCAGGCTTACCTGAGAGCGTGATGATGTGTTTTTTCTTCATATATAGCTATAGGATAGCACGCGACCCCAGAATAGTTGTTTCTTGCAGAACTCCCAGAAATTGCTACTCTAGTGGTTCATGGACATGAAAGAAAGTAACGGCCATATTATCCTCATGATGGGTCCTACCGGCAGCGGTAAGGGTTCGTTAGTGCGGCATATTAAAGAGAAATTTCCAGATGTGAAGTGCGCGGTATCGTGTACTACCCGAGAGAAACGACCACATGAAACTCACGGAGTCGAATATTATTTTGTCTCCAAGGAGGAATTTAAACAGAAGATTGAGCACGAAGAATTCTTAGAATGGGCTGAGTTTAGCGGAAACTATTACGGCACACTAAAGTCTGAAATAGTAGAACGTCTAGAGAATAACCAAGTGATTCTCAATGAGATTGAATTACAGGGAGTGCAGCAGTTGCTACCACTTCTTGATGACTCTCAGCGAACAGTCGTATATCTAGAGGCAGGGCAGTGGGACGTTCTCGAGGCTCGTGCAAAAGCACGCGCACCAATCTCGGAAGAACACTTAGCGTTGCGACACGAACGGTACCTTGAGGAAATAAAAATGAAGCCATACGCAGACGTTGTTATTGATAATACTAACGGTCAGCTAGAACAAGCAAATCGAACAATAGAAACATTGGTCCAAAAAATATTCGATAACATTGATGCATAGTATGAAACCACAAACAGTTATTTTTATCGGTCCACAAGGAAGCGGGAAAGGGACGCAGGTTGAGTTGCTTAAGGCACACCTAGAACAACTATCACCAGAACAGAAGGTAATCAGTATTGAGACAGGGAAGGGATTTCGAGATTTGGCAGAGACTGATAGTTACACCGCACATCGAGTGAAAGAGATTCTTGCTGAAGGTGGGCTGATTCCAAATTTTCTTACAAAGTCGTTTGTGGTGAAGTATCTGATTAAGAATCTGACGCCAGACGTGCATATGACTATGGACGGATTCCCACGAAATCTTGTGCAAGTAAAGTTCATCGATGACTTGATGAAGTTTTATGAACGAGAAGGGATTTCAATTGTGTATTTGGATACGCCTGAAGACGTGGTGCGTGAACGAATGAGCGGCCGCGCACGAGGTGACGATACACCAGAGCTTATTGATGAACGATTGCGACTCTACAAAGAACAGACCGAGCCAATTATCGCTGAGTATGAAGGACGTGCTGATGTGAACTTCGTACGGATCGACGGTTCACTTTCTATCCCCGAAGTATCAGCGTTGATGCTCACAGGTTTGGGTCTATAGACTTAGCTTTGCGACACGATTCTGGATTGCTTCGGAATCCTCCTCGCTAAGACGATGTTAATACATTCCCTTTCATCTTTGCGAGTGTCAACAAAGCAATCCATCTTCTCACCACAGGCCTTAAACTAGCCTTTTAGACAGTTTCACGTACAATGGCCACTATGGAAATCACTATTAAAACAGAAGAAGATATCGCATTAATGCGCACAGGAGGAGTAATCCTTGCGACTATTCTTGATAAACTTGAGAAAGAAGCTGTTGTTGGCGCAACCACACTCGATATTGATGATCGGGCTATGGCACTTATGGAAGAGTACGACGTTGAACCGATGACCCTTGGGTACCACGCGCAATTCGCACCACGTCCGTATCCTGCTGCTACCTGTATCTCTATTAACGATGTTGTGGTTCACGGTATTCCAAACGAGGAGCCGATTATTACTATCGCTGACGGGGACGTTGTGTCCATTGACGTGGTGATCGCCTACGAAGGTATGGTGGTTGATTCTGCGCGCACCGTTGCTGTAGGGAACGTGACTGACGAAGCACGACAGCTTATCCATGTAACCCAGAAGGCACTGGATGCTGGTATTAAGGCAGCAGTTGCTGGGGCATACGTACGAGACATCGGAGTAGCTATTGAAAAGGTAGTACCAGAACAATTCGGTATTATCGAAAGCTTCTGCGGACACGGAGTAGGATACGACCTACACGAGGAACCTCAAGTGCCAAACTTCGCAACAAAAGAAAAGGGTGCAAAGCTTATCCCAGGAATGGTGATTGCCATTGAGCCTATGATCACTCTTGGTTCAAAAGAAGTGATGGTCCTACGAGATGGCTATACTGCAGTAACTGAAGACGGATCACTTTCAGCACATATGGAGCATACAGTGTTGATTACAGAAGATGGTCCGGAGAAGTTGACGCAGAGTAAGAAACAATAGAAAAAAGCAATCACTAACAGTGATTGCTTTTTTTGAAAAGGTATTAAGCTTCCCAAAAATGTGGTAAGTACACAACTTCGTTTCTTCGTCCCTTTGGTCTTACTATTTCGTAGAAGTGTAGTCGACTTTCATCTTTTATGTCGATACCCTTACCTGGGCCCAGGATCCAGCTGGTGGTACTGGCAAGATATACTTGAGTATCAGTGAATGCGTCCTTAATTTTGCTTAGAGCATCCTTAGTTTCTTTAGGCAGATTGTCGTCGTTGACCTCTATTCCTCCGGTACTACCCCATGAAAATAAAAAGTTTTTTCTGGGGAATCTGATGTAACGGAACCGGACAGCGAGGCTGTAGACAGCGCAAGAAATGAGACCTGTCAGGATAACATTCCACACGATATCCGAGTATCCCATTTGCATTGAGATATACAAGGAAACAATTCCTACTACTGAGCAGATTACAAGCCAGACAAATTCTCTCTTCGCTCCTCTTTGCGGAAATGCTAGATCGTATATTCCAAACGCCACAAAGCACAGTGCTGCCATATAAAGCGTGATAGCAAGTATTTTTAGGACAATTGCTATCAAAGGATTCGTATCGAGCGAGACTATGAATATGGGTATGGCTACAAGAAGTACTCCAAGCACTGGAGCGAACGTTAAATCAGTGATGTTATCAAACCCATCAAGTAATTTTCCTTGACTCAACCTTTGCTCAATATATTGTTTTTGGAGCTCTACAAGCTCCACTTGTGAAAGTGTATTGATCCCAACTTCCGTGAGGTCTGCTTTTAATGTACAAGTCATTTTGATCTCCTGTGACAAAACTATTTCTTTTAACACAATACCTGAAAGTTTTATGTTTGCAATGGATTTTTATGTACGATGTAGGATCACTGTGAAAAAACGCGTTCGGATCACATGCATTGCAATGTACGTGATCCGAACGCGTTTTATTTACATAAAGTACTTGCGCAAAGTCCGTGGTGGGGTATACTCTTCCCATCAATTAAATGAAGAAAGGAGTGTAACGACTATTTCTGAATTTATGTCCAGATTCGTTCTGCCCTTGGGCGAATCGCTGGACGGATCAGTGCTCAGATCACCACAGGGTCCATTTTTTTAATCTAAATTAGCATATTATATGTCACGTAAGCCACATCAAGAACGATCACTGATCATTCTTAAGCCAGACGCAGTACAGCGATCACTTATGGGTGAAATTATTGGTCGTTTTGAACGAAAAGGTCTTAAGTTCGTAGGGTTTAAGTTTGTTACGCCTGACGCAGATCACCTTTTTGCACATTACAACAAAGACGATGAGTGGTTTGAAAAGAAGGGAGCAAACATGATCACTAACCTAAAGAATCAAGGTCAGGAACCAACAAAGGAAGCTATTGAATACGGAAAGGACATCATCCGAGCCGTGATCAAGGAAATGCAATCTTCACCAGTTCTTGCGATTGTGGTTGAAGGTGCTGATGCTATTATCCAGGTAGATAAGCTTGTGGGAACTACTGAGCCAGCTACTGCTGACATCGGTACTATCCGTGGAGACTTCTCTATCGACACATACGCACACACAACATTCGAGGATCGATCAATCCGAAACCTCATCCACTGTTCGGACGTGCCAGAAGAAGCAGAACGAGAAATCGCTCTATGGTTCGATGAGTCAGAGTTGATGACATACGTTACCGCTCAGGAACGGATTATGTACGATGCTCATTTTGATGCGCCAACTGCGTAATCAGAACATGTACAAGAAAAAGTGTCACCGAGTATGTGGCGCTTTTTTATATCTCTGCAACATTTAAAGATGCTGGATTGCTTCGTTACCTCGCAAAGACGACGAACAGTAGACGTTCGTCTTTGCGGCCGCGTGTAGCAATCTAGGGTTATCCCAGTGGGGGAGTAATCGTACATGCTATAATTGCTATTGGAACCATAAAACGTATGTTCTGATTAAATATATTGTATAGGGACGCTTGTAGATGTGAAGGGTGCCGAGAACTCGCAAGAGATTTCGAATAGTCCGTTCAATAAGAGTACCCACTTGGAATTTTCCAAGAGCATACGATATGTGGTTCCAACGAAGGAAATCCGCTTGCGGATTTTTTTCGTCTTAGCGGAGTACTTTCCATGCTAAAATTAAATTCTATTTATGCTTAAGCTTCCTACAGTTTTCTTCCTCATTTCCTTTTTGATTCTTGCGGTGATTCATATTATCGCGCTGCAGCTTTCCCTGTACTGGGCATTTAGTTGGTTTGATATTCCGATGCACTTCTTTGGGGGAGCAGTGGTGGCGCTTGGTATTTTTACACTGAACGATCTAAGGATAGTTGTGCCAGACCGCTGGCTCTATACAATTCCCGTTGTGTTGCTGGTAATACTCGTTGCAATGGTCTGGGAAGTGTACGAGCTGCTCATTGGTATCCCGATTGAAGCTAATTATGTTGTGGACACAGTGGTAGACCTTGTTCTGGGAGCGTTGGGAGGTCTGGTAGGATATAGTATTGGTACTAGCATTAAGAAATTATAGTCATGTCTTCAGTTTTAGGATTTTACGGCGGCGTTGGTAGTGTAACGGGTGCGAACTTCATGCTCGACATGGGTGACCTGGCAGTTCTGGTTGACTGCGGACTGGTCCAAGGAGAGAAGTCTGCACAAAAAGCGAATGCTGAAGATTTTGTATATAACCCTGCTGACGCTGATGTTCTGTTTGTGACTCACGCGCATGCTGATCACATCGGTCGTATCCCAAAGCTCGTTAAAGATGGTTTTACTGGGAAAATTTACTCCACAGAACCTACACGGGACTTCGCGAATATTATGTTGAGAGATGCACTTAAGGTGATGCAGTATGAGAAGGAACGCTATGGTAACGAAGTGTTATACGCGGAGGCTGATATCGCCTCAGCACTGTCTTTATGGGAAGTAGTCCCGTATGACAAGGTACTGACGCTCGAGAACGGTGTGAAGGCTCATTTTACGGACGTGGGGCATATTCTAGGTTCTGGAATGGTGCATTTAGAGCGAAACGGAAAGAAGATCGTCTTTACTGGAGACATTGGGAACGATCCACAGCCATTACTTAATCCACCAGTGCCGCCAACTGATTATGACTACTTGGTAATGGAAAGTGTATACGGTGACCGGCTCCATGAAGAAGTTGCTGAGCGTACTGAATTGCTTAAAGGACACATCCTTGAAACACAGGCAAAGCAGGGGACGTTGATCATCCCTGCATTCTCACTAGAGAGAACCCAGGGAATGCTTCTTGAGATCAATAACTTAGTTGAGTCAGGAGAAGTTGAACCACTGCCTGTGTTCCTCGACTCACCACTAGCTATTTCAGTAACTGAGATGTACCGCAAGTTCCCGCAGTATTTGAAAGACTCAGTACAAGAGCAAATTAAAGCAGGTGACGACATTTTTGATTTTGAAGGACTCTCATTTACGCGAAGTGTGAAAGACTCACACGACATTCAGAAAGAGAAGGGAGCAAAAATTATCATTGCAGGAAGTGGGATGAGTCATGGAGGGCGTATCCGTATGCATGAGAAGAACTACCTTGATGACCCTAAGACAACATTGTTGCTGGTGGGGTATCAGTCAGTAGGGAGTCTTGGACGATTGCTGCACGATGGTGCAACGAAGGTGAAGATTGATAACATGGATGTAAAGGTGAAAGCACAGGTTGCACGTATCCGAGGGTTCTCAGGGCATGCTGACCGAGATCAACTTGTGGGGATCGTTGCTAAGGGGGGGGACAAGGCAAAGCAGGTGTTCGTGACTATGGGGGAGGAACGATCGTCACTGTTCTTGGTCCAACGCCTTCGTGATCACCTAGGGATTAATGCTGTTGCCCCGTCCCTCAATGAGGAGGTGACGATTGATTTCTAAGTATGGAATTTAAAGAACTTGATGCGCAGGTCCGTGCTGCGGGTTTGTATGAACCAACACCAGTAAAATATATCGTACATTTCGTCTTGGCTACCTTGGGGGTACTTCTGTCTTTTTACTTTCTAAGTGTTACAGATAATCTGTTTCTGCAGATAGCCAACGGTATATTTTCTGCATTTGTATTGGTGCAGGCAGGGATGCTGGGGCACGACCTGTCTCATGGACAGGTATTCAAGTCAGAAAAGTATAACCACCTCGGAGGCGCTTTTATTTGGGGGTTCTTTGGTGGTTTAAGTGAAGGTGGTTGGTATGAGAAGCATAATGCGCATCATAAGCACGTTAACCATGAAGGGTTGGATCCCGATTTAGAGGTTCCGTTCATATTTTCTTCGGTACAGGTTGCTGACAAACCTTTGTTCGTACGTAGATATATACAACCTTACCAGCACATTCTATTTTTTGTGATGCTCCCGTTCGTGTATCCAAATATCATATTGCGTTCTTCCGTACGCGTTCTTACAACGGTCACCATTAAGAATATGTTTGAAGCATTTTTAATGATTACGCATTTCGCTATTATTTTCTATTTAGCATTTACGTTTCTTCCTGTTTTAGTTGCAATCGCGTTTTGTACAACGTCTTTTCTTTTCTCAGGTTTGTACATGGGCATGGTTTTTGCACCCAACCATAAGGGAGAAGAAGTGCTCTC
>JBLHQB010000017.1:0-16789 GCA_047624725.1 Patiriisocius sp.
AAGCAGCAGTTCGTAAGGCTGAAGCAGAAGCTAAAGCTGCAGAAGACGCTGTAGCAGCAGAAGCTAAAGCAGTTGAGGATGCAGCAAAGAAAGCTGAAGAAGAAAAAGTAGCAGCTGAAGCTGTAGAGGCTGAAGCAACTCCAGAAGTGGCAGAAGACGCGGCTCCTGAAGCTGAGGAAGCTAAGGAAGAAGCTCCTGCTGAAGCAGAAGCAGCTCCAGAAGCTGAAGCAAAGAAGGAATAATTTCATTACTGAAATACAAAAACAGGTCGGCATCTGCCGACCTGTTTTTGTATGTATTTCCCACATGTGCATTACATCTGTATAGAAAGTTTGCAAAAGCTCAGGAAATCTTTACAATACACGGACTCTAGTTGAGAGACTGTCTACGTGGCGGAATTGGTAGACGCGCATCCTTGAGGGGGATGTGTCCTTACGGACGTGCTGGTTCAACTCCAGTCGTAGACACAGAGGTAAAAAAACTATCTGAGTTATTTTCAGATAGTTTTTTGTTTTAGAAAGTAAACTACTTTACTTTTGTGCCTCTGTGTCAAATGGAGACATGTTTTTGTTATTTTTAATACCAAAAAACAGTCGAGTTCGTGGAGGAAGTCCTTAGCGAACGAAGTGAGTTTAGAAAATTGACCCCACAGGTAATTCCAGCCCACAAACTGGCTCGCAATCCTGTATACTGCAAATATGCAGACAATTAGAGATTATTCATACGGCGTAATACCTGTTATCAAAACAGGGGATACTTGGGAGGTTTTTATTCTCAAGCAGATATCATACCGGGGTTCTGATGATCGGTATTGGACCTTTCCTAAAGGGCACCCAGAAGACGGAGAATCTCAAGAAGAAACTGCCTTGCGAGAACTTAAAGAAGAGTCTGCCATCACACTTGATTCATTAGCCCCCGAGGTAATGTTTGACCAAAAGTACTCCTTCACACATAAGGAGCAGCATATCGAAAAAAGTGTCTGCTATTATTTAGGGTACGCAATAGATAAAACTTTTCAGATTCAGGTTGAAGAAGTAGAGGAGGGGAGATGGTGTAGTTTTGCAGAAGCTAGAGAGATGCTCACGCACTCCATTGCCAAAGAGCTTCTGGATGGCGTAACTGTATATTTAAAAAATAAAGATTTGAATATGAAGACAATAAAATGTTATGACTGCGAAGCTGATCTTCATTCAGAAACGCGTGCAGAAATTTTAGACGCATTGTATGAGCACTACATGAAAGACCATAATGACGTGATCATAGGAGCTTCTGGAGAAGCAAAGAAAGAATGGATGGTTCAATTTGAAAAGGACTGGGCAGCGGCAGAAAACGTTGCATAATATTTTTATTGAAAATCAGTGCGCTACAATAGATTACATTAGTAGGTAACCTATTCAATGTATGATTGAAGCTAATTATCTTATTATTCTTGCGTGTACCGTATTTGGTGTGGCCTTAGGTACACTCTGGTACGGACCACTTTTCGGAAAACAGTGGTGCAAACTTAATGGTGTTGACCCTAACAACAAGGTTGAGGTTGCACGTATGAAAAAGGGGATGGCACCAGTAATGCTACTCCAGTTTTTGTTAACACTCTTCCAGGTGTATGTACTCTTTTTCTATATTAAAGGTGCTGAGGCTGAGATGGACGGCGTGACTAATGCACTATGGCTCTGGGCAGGGTTTGTGGTACCAACGCTTGCAGCGTCGGTGCTCTGGACTAACGAGTCTAAGAAGCAGCAGAAGAAACGTTTCTTGCTACAGGCAGGGTTCAATCTTGTGTCATTTGTGGCGTTCGCATTGATTATCGTGCAGTGGGGGTAGTGAAGATAATGCTGTATAAAAATAGCACCTACTGGTGTTATTTTTTATGCAGTATACAAACCTACTGTGTTTGCACATCGTGATATTCTAAGTGTAATGAAATTTACAATATTTTCTCCACTGGTTGGAGCCACGTTGCTGGGGGTAGGGTTGGTTGCTGGGGCAATTAATCTTTCAGGACAGACATTCGAGCTTTATGTAGCATCCTTAGTAGCATATGTATTACCAGGTATCCTTTGGCTCCTTTTTTCAGCGCTTAGAAAGAAATTTCTCCCTAAATCTGTTGTTCTTGCATACGATAAAGTGCAATCGGGAGTACTCAAACTGCTTCTGGCGGTCCTTGAAGGCATTATGTGGTTTAGTTTTGGGTTATTACATTTATTGTATTTTCTTGTACTTTTCGAATCGACACAACTTCCACAATTTACAGAGGCACTCACGGCGTGTGTGGTAGTACTCGCTCTTGTGTGTGTAGCGATATTAATCAGGTATGTTGTTGTACGTAGCGTGTATACGAAATATCCTGAGGTTGTATCTCAGGAAGAGTCATTGTTTGCACAGATGCCCGATATTTCATCTGCACAGCATGTGAAAAATATTGTTGTTACTTTTTTTATGCAAATCTATAAAGGTTTTAGATTTGCATACAGACGGATCAAGGAAAACAAAAAAGTACAGTTAGTATTCTGGGCTTTGTTTGTAGCAGTTCTTATATATGGGGCATGGTTAGTAACTCGTCCAGTGGAACTTAGTTATGTTGATATACACGATGCGTATGAACTGGTTCGTGAAGGAGTTCCTTTGGACGGTCCGATTATCATGCGTCTTCCTGAGGGAGTGACTTCACCGCTTTCTCGATTCAATGTTACATTTGAACCGGATATTCAGACCTACTGGGGGAGAACTACTGAATCGGGGTATCTCGTATTTCGTTTAGGAGAAGACATGTTGGAGAATGATTTCTATTCAGTCACCTACACCGATGCAGACGGAGTTGAATATGTGAACACCTTTAAGGCTGTCCAGCGACCACGAGTAGAAATATTTGAACCAGGTATAGGGAGTACTATCGAAGAGGATACTGTCCTTACGTTTACATTTAATCGTCCAATGATTCCGTTAGAGGGACTTGATCGAGAGTATGAAACAGACCTGCCTGTAACTATCAATCCACCAACACCTGGACAATTCCGGTGGGTCAGTCAACGGCAGCTTGAGTTTGTTCCAGATGTGCGACTGCAACGATCTAGTGATTACACCGTACGCATTGAGGAGAATTTTAGATCATCAGACGGATTGGTGGTACCTCCTGCAACCTACACATTTACTGTTAAACCACTTTCCATGTGGGCTGTCCCGCACTCAGTGCGGGCACAGGACCCCTTCACGCTACGTTTCAACCAGCCTGTAGATATTGATGCATTAACAGTCAATATAACGGGTGCTGATGGTGAAGCAGTGACGCTTGAGAAAGAATACGATTCTGTGATTCAGTACAATGCTGAACTAGGGCAGAAGGAGCGTGTCATCGATCGAAGTATTGTACATATACGGCAGGTAGATCAGCAGGGTAGGTGGTTGTTTGGTGATACCTATCAGTATAGCCTACAGGACATCAGGCCACTGGAAGGTGTGCTAACTGTTCCGAATAAATCTGGACAATTTACGGTAACTCCGTTACTTGTTGCGCAGACAGCATATTCACCACGAGTAGAGAGGGCTTCGCTTTCGTATTTTGACCCAAATGGTGTTGTACGTTTACAGTTTTCAGAACCTGTTGCTATTGATGGATTGTCTGTGGAAGGGAAGGGTGTGACACACCTGGCGTATCTCGATCGATGTGACAAAGATAATGGGACTGGATGTTCAGATTCATTGGACACGTCAATCGTTGAGGTTCATTTTGATGAATCACAATTTGGCTTTGCGGAAGATTTTGAGTTGTCACTGGGCTCAGTGTACGGCATTGAGGGAAATCTTTTAGGTGACCTACAACGTACGCTCAGCCTCAAAACATACGGGAACTTAGAAATAACAGCCGTTGTTCCTGCTGATAGTCGTGAGAAGTATCGAATCAGTATCTGTTCATCAAATCCGTTGATTTCCTATAGTGATACACAGGAGGGTCTGATTACCACGACACAGCCAATTACAGAATTTTATCGTACTAATAAATCTCGGTATATTACTACTGTTGCAAACTCAGGTTTCTTCCAGGTACAGCCACTTTGTGCGGGTTCATATAAGACAGATGTACAGTATGAACTTGAGGACGACACACAGTACGCAATGACATTTACTCCTACTGATGTCTTTGGTAATAGGGCTTCATATGATGTTGACTTTAAGACATTAGAGGATAAGGCGGCTCTCTCGGGTCTTGCTAAGCCGTGGTTGGATAATTTGCATAGAGCATACACCGTAACGACACCTGAAAAGACTCAGTATACGTACACAGCAGGAAACCTAGACCACGTTACTGTTCGTGTGTGTAAGTTGCAGCCAGCAGAGATGATACGGACGATGGGGCAACTGACACGTAGTGACACCGGCCCTGATAATTGTCAGGTTGAAAAGAATTTTGAGGTGACGCTGCCTGATACCGAAGGTCCTGATTATTTCCAGGTAAATCTTGCTGACTACTATCCTGAGGTGAGAGGGCACTATGTGATCACGGTAACTAATCCTGAGTTAAGCACACGGACACGAGTAGACGAGGAATTTGAGCAATACTATGATCACATGTACACAAGTATTACTAATTTGTCACTTGTGGAAAAACGTACTAACCAATTTGACCTTACACGCGAAGGGGTTGTTGAGCGAAAAACAGATTTACTTGAAAGCGGAAGTAAAACCAATTTATATTGGGTTACCGACCTGCGAACATTACAACCTGTTACCGATGCACAAATTTTCGTGTATAAAGACACACTTCCAGGCTCAGAAAGAGCGGTTGTTGTTGGGACGAATGCAGTAACTAACTTAGAAGGTGTTGCTCGCACGGAGGTGGTTCCTGATGCGGTGGGTACATACGTCGTGCATGGAGAGGATTCTGCAATAGTCACCAGTTGGGGTGATAGTCTTTCATACGCTTCAGGTGCGTCTGAGGCAGAGCAGGTGTATGTGTACACTGACCGACCTATATATCGTCCTGGTCATGAGGTTTCACTAAAGGGAATTCATCGCATTGGATACGATGGAGCATTTGAAATTTATCAGGCAGAAGATGTTGTATTAAATATAACAAATGCACGACGTGAAACGATAAAAACTGAAACAGTTTCAGTCAACGAGTACGGAACGTTCAATACGATTCTGAAGCTTCCGGAGGATGCGTCATTGGGATCGTATGCTGTTAACGTGAGCACTGCCAGCGGAAGAAGACTTGGGTATAGTAGTTTTTCTGTTGAGGAATATGTAGGGGCTCCATTTGAAGTAACTACTTATACTACAGAAGAGGAGTATGTAGCGGGAGACACTATGGATGTGACGGTGGATGCTCAATATTTCTTCGGTGCACCTATTCCAGAAGGCACTGTCTCGTATACGGTGAGCACTCAAGATTATTTCTTTGATCGTTCTAAAGATGCCCGCTTCCGATTTGGTGGAAACTGGTATCAGTGCTGGTACTGTTCATCGCGTGATCAGTTCTTGACTCGGGGAGAAGGGGAGCTTGTAGATGGTGTATTCAACTTCCAACAAGCGTTAGATTTTGAAACTTTGTTTGCTCAGGATGAGGACGATGAGGACGACCAGGGTGTAGAGCGTAGTAAAATCTTTGTGGTGAAGGCAACCGTAACTGACGGTAATGGAAAAAGTGTTTCTACACAAGGTTCATTTATTGTACATAAAGCACAGCGCTACGTTGCAGTAAAAAGTTCAGATCGACTCATTGAAAATAACACACCTGCTTCCATTGCAGTAAAGACTGTTACTACAGATGGAACAAGTGTTTCTCAAGAAATAGAGTTGGTGGTTAAAAAACGGGAATGGAAGGAGTTTAAGCGACGCGAGGTGGATGGTAGTTTCTATACACAGTCAGAGCTCGTTCGAACAGAAGTTTCTCGGCAGACGGTAGTTACTGATGTGGATGGATACACGTCTGTTTCTACTGTGTATCCAGAGCCCGGCCAGTATGAAATTACTGCAACAGGATATGACGCTACGGGAAATAGTTTCTCTGAGATGATTCATCAGTATGTATACGGATCTGAAAGCGCATCAGTGCGTCATTATAATGATCGGACACTTGATATTGCTGTAGAGGACACTGACCTTTTGGTTGGAGAGCAAAGTAAGTTGATTATCCAGTCACCTTTTGAAAAAGCAAAAGCCCTAATTACTATTGAGCGGGGAAGTGTGATGGATTACGAAATTGTTGATGTTGATGCAAATTACTTTGATTATGACTTTATTGCCAAAAAGGAACATGCACCAAATATTGTGACGAGTGTTGTGCTTATCTCAGGTGATCCCTCAGTGAAATATGGAACCGTCAGATTCTCTGTAGATCGCCAGGTGCATAATTTGGACATAGCAGTAACGAGCAATAAGGAGGTGTATCTTCCTGGGGAAGAAGTGACGCTCTATGTGGAAACAAAGGACTGGGAAGGGGTCCCTGTACCTGCTGAGGTTTCCATTGCGGCGGTTGATTTAAGTGTGTTGGCACTTAAGGGAAATCCCGAAAAAGATCCACTGTTGCATTTCTATAGAGGCTTTCCGCATTCAGTTATTACCAGTGCAAATCTTAAGTTTGTGCACGAGGAAATAGAGATCCCTACAGGTACTAAAGGTGGTGGCGGTAACGCTGAAGACCTTGCTCGGCGCGAGCGAGGGGTCTTTAAGGACACAGCGTTCTGGGAAGCCGCGGTTGAGACTGATGCATCAGGAAGAGCTGTAATTCGGTTTACGCTCCCAGACAATCTCACTCGGTGGCGTGTTGAAACCATCGGCGTAACAAAAGATACTAAGGTAGGTGTTGATTACATGGAATTTACAGAGCGTAAAGATCTTATTACTACACCCCTTGTTCCGCGATTTGTATTGCCCGGGGACACTATTTCACTTGGTGCCGAAGTTCTTAACCGGACTGATGTGGTGCAGCAAGTTGCGTTTAGTGTAGAGAGTGAGGGGTTGGAGCTCGCGGCTAACGAACAGTATGCTTCGATTCCACCTAAGTCAGCAAAGCGATTCTTTGTTGAGATTGAAGTTCCTCGTGAGACACCAGTAGGTAGTTTCACGGCGCGCTTCAGTGCAAAAAATAATGCGGTGGAAGACACTATTGTAAAAACAATTCCTGTAGCTGATAACACATTTTTTGAGTCAGTCTTTAGTTCAGACTTTACTGATGGGTCAGAGACTACCGAATCATTTGTTACGCCAAGTGGCATACAAGAATCATTTGGAGGAGTTCGTGTAAAAGTATTTACGACCGTTGGTGCGTACTTAGAAGATTCCGTGAATTACATGGCCGACTACCCATATGGATGTAGCGAACAACTTGCGAGCAAGATTGCGACTCTGGCAACAGCAGAGTATCTTGCTTCACTTGATAACCTGGGTGAAGAGTATGTCTTTGCAGAAATTACTCATGATGGAGAATCATATACAGTGAGCGAAGCTATTGAGGAAGGGCTCGACCGTATGTATACCGCACAATCTCCAGATGGGGGATTTGGTTACTATTACGGATTACATTCAGACATAGCGCTTTCATTACATATTGTGTCTGTCCTGCAGACATTACAATCTGTAGGAGTGGCTGTTGACACTAAGGTGCTTGAGCGAGCTGTTGCCTACATCGGCATTGTTGGCAACGATCGAAATAATCGTAATGTGCTTAGTAGTCAGTCTAGTTGGGTGAGCCGAGCTCTTGTGACTGCGCATAATCTACAAGCTATTGATCCTCGACCCCGGGTAGTGGACACTGCTATACAAGATATTCGTGTCGCTATTACGCGACAGAATGTGCAGTACTTCAGTACACAGGACCTGATGTATGCAGCACTGCTTACCGATGAACTTTGGTGGTTTGACAAGTGGAGTGTCTGGAGAGAAGTGGAAAAGCGATTACAGGACACACCTGACGGTACGTATGTCCAGAAGTATTCTGGCAAGATTGCAAAGAGCTATTATGAAACTGATGTAAAGAATGCAGCACTTGCACTACGAGCAATTATTAAGACGGGACGCTTGGATGACGAGTCTGCAAATATCCTGCGATGGCTTCTTTCGCAAAGAAGTGATGATGGCGCATGGAGTACTACTAATACAACACATGAGGTAGTGCAGGCACTTACTGAATATGTTGTATGGAAAGATGAACAGCATGCTGCCCAGACGCTGGAGCTGTTGCTCGATGGGGAGGGCGTTGGTAATCATGATCCGACACAGGAGCCACGACTTATGGGGCTGGTCTATGAGGAAGGGTTTGAGGTTCTGGGAACATCAACACAGCACATGCTGACCTTCGCTCAAGATGAGGTGGGGGAGCGTAACGATACTATGTACTACGACATTGCTATGCGGTACGCCTTGGACAGAGATGTACTTCCTGCGCGCGATGAAGGTGTGTATGTAGAACGGCACTTCTATACACCGGAGGACGTTGATTATAAAAATCCTCTTGTTGCAGCGAATGTGGGTGATCTAGTGGTTGGGAGGGTGACATATACAGTTGGCTCACCAATGCGTATGGTCGGTCTTGAAGATAGAATCCCCGCAGGGTTTGAGATTGTTAATTTTGACTATGCAACTGAAAATAGAGATGTGATTAATACTGCTGTAGTTGCGGGACGGGCAGAAAAAGAATCTGCAGCAGAAGAGAACGAAGTCTTTATGCAAACTTCTGAATTCCAATCACTTACGGCAGTAGAGGTATACAAAGACGAGCGTGAGGTACAGAGTCCGAGTCGACAGTCTTACACAAAGAGGCATCGTTCAAGCTTCCAGGAGTTGCATGACGACCGAATCTTCAGCTTCACTGAAGAGATAAAACCTGGTGTGTATGTGCATGAATATTATCTACGGGCGTTAGTGCCAGGAGTGTATCAGCATTTGCCGGCTCACGTTGGGGAAATGTACGATCCAAGTTTCTTTGGAAGGACAGAAGGCTCAGTATTTACGGTGCTTCCCAAAGAGTAGTGTTAGTGATTGTGACTGATCTTGATTCAGTTTGCTCGGTAGTTTTTGCAGTAACGGTGTATATACCAGTTTTAGGAGGGCTCCAGAATATCTGTGAGCCCGTTCCTATATATGCTTCGTTAACAAACCAATCTGCACTCGCTTTTGCAGTGAGTTCTATAGAAACATTTTCCGTAAAAGCTATGACATCTTGATCGTGCGGTCGAGTAATCAACTCGTTAGAGAGTAGGAGTGTTCGTGCTTGTGCGACCTGATCATCGGGAAGCCCGTAGTAGTTTGTGTTATCAAAGGCATAGGTAGTGAGTTGCGAAAAAGAAAAAGGGGTTTCCTTGTTGTAGTCACTATTTTGTAATAGCTCCATCGTTTGTCTCCATAGCGGCCCAGCACCAACTGATCCAGAGACCTGATCCAGGGGTGTGTTTATTGCATTCCCGAGCCATACACCAACCACATAGTCTTGTGTATACCCGATTGTCCAGCTGTCGTGAAAATCACGAGAGGTACCTGTTTTTACAGCAACGTCTTGTCCAGAGACTGCTAGATTACTGCGTAATCCAAATTGTTGGACACCGATTGATCGCTCAGTGAGAATACTATTGATCATTTCTACAGTACTCGTTGCGTATAGAGAAATGCTTTGATCAATCGTGCCCTGTGGGGTATGAAGTACTGATGATTCGGTGATATGCAGTGGATGCAATGTCCCCATTTGTGGGAAGGTGGTGAAATAGTGTGTAAGTGTTAAAAGATCCATCTCAAGTCCACCCAGAGCGATCCCGTATGCATAGGAGTCTAATGGGTTGATTGGACTAAATTGCATTTTTGATTCCAGCAACGTATAAAATGCACCAAGAGAAATAAAATCTAAAAGTTTGATACTTGGAGTGTTGAGGCTGTTTGCTAATGCGTGTTCAAGTGTTACATCGCCCTGGTACGTCCCGTCAAAGTTTTTTGGATACAGTGGAAATCCAGAACTTATAATATAGCGATATTCTTGATCAGTGACCAGTGTGTATGGACGAGCGCCTCGCTTGAATGCTTCAGCATAAATAAAGGGTTTTATGGTCGAACCAATTGGTCGACTTTCAAGTGCCATATTTATCTGCGCACCGTCATCAGTACTGAAAGGATCAGGGGAGCCTACAATTGCAAGGACCTCATTTTCAGGAACTGATATCACCACTACTGCCATCTCGGTACCTCCAACACGTGCTGTTTTCTGTACATGGTCAAGCATAAGTAGACGAATGTTCTCACTGAGTACCGCATCAACGGTACTTCTGCACGTTGGCTGACAAGAATCAGGTACTAGTGTTTGTAATTCAAAGGCAGTGGGGGAGTTGTACTGATATGCAGTAGTTGTTGAATCCAACGCTGCTGTCTCCAGATCGAATGCTTTTGCAAGTGTTTTAACCCGTGCAAAGTTTGTATTCTGCCACGGGTTGTACATCCCGGGATTACTGAGTGTCGCGATAAGTGAGAGTTGCCCGGTGGTACTGAGTGTCTCAATAGGGGTGTCAAAATATACAATACTTGCTTGAGCAAAACCGTTTGCTTGGTTTCCAAAATTTACCGTATTGAGATACATGGTGAGAATTTCATCTTTGGAGAATCGTATCTCCATACCTAGCGCCAAGAGTGTCTCAACTGCTTTATTTCGCAGTGTTCGTTCCTGTTCGTTTGCACTAAGAATTTTTACGAGTTGCTGGGTAATGGTGCTCCCTCCTTGGGTGCTTTCATGTGTCGTGTTATGAAAAAGGGCACGCAGGATACTCATTGGATTAATTCCTGGATGTAGATAAAAAAAACGGTCTTCCTTTTGCAATACCATTTGCCTAAGCTCTTCGGGATACGTTGCAACTTGAATACTGTACCCGCCGCGAACATTTTTTTCTTGATAGATAATTACGTCATTTCGATCAGTAAGTGTGTATGAGGCAAATTGTTGGTATTCTGCTGTTAGGGGAGTGGTTGCACGCGCAAGAATAATAAACCAAATCAATACAAGTAGTGCAATAGAGCCTATACAGACATATACCAGTTTCATGTATAGAGTATAGCAAGAGAGAGTTCCCTTTTATGGGGAACTTTTATTTACAACAACTTACATTGCTACGTAGTAATATTTGGAAGATAAAACTGTGATATGTGTTTTACAGGAAAGAGTACACAGAATTATTTTATACTGCATAAGATTTAGTCGATGGTAATGCTACTATAATTTTATTATGTATATATCAAAACAAAAACTTATTATTTACATTCTCGCGTTTGCACTGGTAGGACAGACGCTTGCCATTGGATATTATCTCAACGTTCGTGATACTTCGTACGTGCAAACTGCAGTCGAGTCTACTGCAGTTGGTCAACAACACGAGCATGATCTACTCGACGGGCACGATGCAGTGTGGATTGCACAGCATGCTGAAGCAGATCAGGCAGAATCCCTTAAAGCAGAATCGGATGATGTGCCTACGGTTACTACTCTAGTAATTGCCGAGACACCCACCTGTGCTGATTATGTCGGTATGTACGTGTCTGATATCACTGACGTTTCAAATAACAACCATCTACAGGGATCGCTTGAGATTACCGTTGATGATGAAAATTGTTATTTTGTGACCAATCAAATTCCTGATCACGACATTGGAGCTGGAAGTCGTTTTGCTACTGAGGCCGGTGAAGTGGAGACGACGTTCACTATCCCGCGCAATCCGGTGATCGCTAATGAGTCAACAGATAAAGGGAGTGTTTCCGCAGTGTTCCTTAATGGAGTGAAATGGGACATGGGACCTGCTGCTTGTTTTGATGAGGGTACTGAAAACCTAGGACAAGAAAAAATTGGATGTAACGATCAAAACCACCCCTGGCGATATGACGTAGGATCGGTACACAACGGTTTTGGTCTTGATGACTACTCAGCACACGTGCAGCCTGGCGGGATCTATCACTATCATGCAGAACCAACTATCGCAGAGAATGCTACGTGCGGGGAAGTCATCGGATTTGCTGGTGACGGGTTTCCTATTTATGGATCGTGTTATGTAGACGAGCAAGGGGTGGCGCAAACAGTCGCAACGAGTCATCGTCTGCGTAGTGGAGAACGAGAAGATGAAGGTAGTTACCTAACTCCATACAAGGTCGGATTGGTACTCGGCAGCACATACAACGGGCAGTTCTCAAATGACTATGAGTTCGTCTCTGGCTTGGGAGACCTGGATGAATGTAACGGAATGGAGCGTGATGGAAGTTATGGGTATTACGTAACAGGCGTATTCCCCTATGTAGTTGGATGCTTTACGGGTACACCACTGCCAGCAACGGGACCACAAGGAGGTGGTGCAGGGAGTGTTCCACAAGACGGTGGTACTGGCGGTCCACCTGAAGGAGGACCTGGACCTCCTCCAGGTGGTCGACCGTAGTTCATCACATGCAAAACAAAATCCCCGATTGGGGATTTTGTTTTTTGTATTTGAGAGAAATACTATTACTCAAGTACCTCGTTGGTAATTGGAACAATAATTTCGTTGCGCCGTATTGCAGGCATTGATAGGGGAGGGTTGTACTGAGCTACTTGGATTGAACCATTGACGGTGTAGTTGTCATCACTGAGTTTCTGTAGAAGGAGTTCTTGTTTCTTACTAACCCGTTCTTCGCTTGCATACCAGGTAAAGCGTAACGCTGCGACAGTCCGTGCAGGAACTTCTGTTAACGTGACCTTGTCGTTGTTGGGTTCTGGAAGTGTTTCCAGCGTGTACTTTGAGGGGAGTACAAATGATACGGTTCGTGTTTGTTCGTCTTGCAACGTATTGATTACGGGGACGGTCATAGCGATCTTTTCAGATTCGTTTTGTAACACGGGTGCGGTCATAGCGATACTTGTCTTGGAGGTATTGTTTCCAAAGATGTAATCAGCGATGACACCGAATCCTTGGTTAAGTGTTTCCGAGTAGTTTCCGCTGACTTCTGTTTCCGCAATTATATACGGAGCATACTGACGAATTTCGTATCCGTTCTTTTTCTCTATAACAGAATAGTCAGGCTCTTCTAGATTTTTAATTACCAGATAGCTCCCGATAGTCCAGACACCTACCATAATCAACAGCGCACCAAAAATATAATAATACATAGGGGTATTGTACCCCGCGCGGCAAGCGTTACTCGGCTTTTAGAAGTTGCTTGTACAGTGAGATACCAAAGATAATAGTAAGTGCACCACGGATACTATCAATAAGTAGTGCTTGAACGTCCCCGAGTAGCGCAAACGCTAAGAACCCGAATGAGAATATATAGATTCCTGTCCCGATACCTAGGATGACACCTTTACCATCACCTTGCAGTGTCCATTTAATACTCAGTAGACACATACTCCCGATAAAGATTAGAGCCAGGCCAATGATGATTCCCAGAACATCTAAGTTTTCAGTGTGAGGAATGCCAAAACCTGTTTTAAGCGCGAGAGGGAAATTAAGTAAGGCGAGAAGCCCAATGCCAAAGCCTGCCACAGCCTCAAGTCCCAGTGTGCTTAGAAATATGTACCTACCAATTTTTTCTTTTGTATTCATATAAGGAGTATAGCAGTGTCCGAATCGTACGTACGGAGTCGATACGGTTTTTTGATATTTTGAAATAAAGAACAACTACTGTGTAATAAGTACATATGATCAGTTTCCAGCTAATGTTATTCTCGAAGAATAACAACTAATAATGTCGAACAAGCTGTCTTGTATACTTAGGATACATATTTTATGCAACAATACACACCTCTTCGTTTGATGAAAAAACACAAAATAAAGATTATTACTGTACTTAGTATTACTACGATAGTGGGGTACCTATACCTAAGGCCAGATACTGCAGAAAACCCAGTGGCGTCTGCAGTTGTTGTTGAGCGGGTTGAGCGGGGTGATGTTACTTCAGGGATTGAAACTACTGGAGAAATTGTCGCTGCACAGAAGCTTAATCTTGATGTGTACAAGCAAACAGCACGAATTGATATCGTAAATGCTGTAAACGGGGGAGCTGTGAAGGCTGGTGACGTCCTTTTTGGGTTTGATGCGAGCGATGTTTTGGTCGCTGTGCAATCGTCAAGAGTCGATGTCGTGGAGGCTCAGTTAACACTTGAAAATCAGCAAGCTAATTACACCGACCCGAATGCAAAGGTACGGACACTTGAAAATGATATTGTTGCACTTGAAGCAGCTATTGCACAAGCAGAGGTTGATAAGAGTCGGGCATACCGAGAGTATCTTAATGTAGACATTGCAACTGTTGCAGGGAATACTAATACTGAAGATAAGATACGACCGAGTATTTCAGGTTTGTACACCGCAGACACGCCAGGGGAGTATGTAGTAAGCGTATATCGATCGGGAACAGAATCTGGGTATTCGTTTCAAGTATCAGGACTTGAGTCAGGGGCATCACCAGTACTAATTGGACTACCGTCAGACATTGGCCAATCTGGCCTGGAAATTACATTCGCAGATTCGCTTGGGGCAAATGATACATGGGTTATCGCGGTGCCAAATACATATACATCTGAGTACGTTGCCAACAGGGAAGATTACGAAGAAACGCGTACGAACCTAGATTTATTTGTTATTGACTCGCAGTTAAGCATTGTTAATAAACAACAAGAGATTGAAGATTTGTTACAAAACGACAGTACCCAATACCGAGACCTTGGAGTATCGCAAGCTCAAGCTGCACTAGCTCAAGCACGCGAACAGCTTTCACAAAATTTTGACGTGGTGCAAGAACAGAATATCGTTGCATCGTTCTCAGGTACCGTTGAAGGTATGGAAAATGTTGTAGTAGGAGCGTCGCCTACTCGCGACACGAATGATCCAATTACACTTGGGACACTCATCTCCGATGATTTCCTGGTCACCTTTTCATTGAGCGCCGTTGATGTTGCAAAGGTTGAGGTTGGACAGTTGGTTTTGGTGAATATCACTTCGTTCCCAGACACTCCAACACTTGAAGCGTATATTACTGAGATTAGTTCATTGCCAAACAGTGATGGGGTTGCTCAGTATGAAGTACAGGCTCTTATTTCTATGACAGAAGATTTACCAATTACCTTACGTGAAGGACTCCTGGCAGATATTGAAATTGTTGAAGAAGTTGCACAGGATGTCTTGCGTATTCCAACTGCGGCAGTTACATATAAAAATAAACAGGCTCAGGTGCGAGTTCTTGAAGACGTCACGGAAGATCAACAAAGAAGTATAGATACGCTTAGTATTGTAAGGAATACAAATACACAACAACTGGGATATCTTGTTGACGTTGAAATTGGTGTTACTGGCGCATTCTATACGCAGGTAGTAACAGGTCTCACTGAAGGGCAGTATCTTGTCGTTGGTTCTACAGATGATGATCAGTCAGCCTTGCAAGAAAATGGACCAGGAGGAAGACCTCAGAGTGGGCGACCAAGTAATAATGACTAGTATATGAGTATGGTACACCTCGTTGATCTACAGCACATTAATAAAGAATTTCGCCTAAGTGCTGATGTTACCGTGCAAGTTTTACGTGATGTTTCTATACAAATACAAGCCGGTGAAATGATTGCAATCCTGGGTCCCTCCGGTTCAGGAAAATCGACACTTATGAACGTAATTGGGTGCCTGGACGTACCAACTTCAGGTGAATACATTTTTGACGGTACCAAAGTAAATGATTTGACTGAAAATGAGCTAGCAGAGTTACGTTCAACTGATATTAGTTTCGTGTTTCAATCATTTCATTTACTTAGTGGAAAGTCGGTGTATCAAAACGTCTTGCTCCCATTGTTGTACCAACGTTCTTTTTCTGGGAACAAAGATGAGACCGTTAAAGCTGCTCTACGACAAGCGCAGCTCGAGGAAGAACAATGGTATAAAAAACCAAATCTACTTTCTGGTGGTCAGCGGCAGCGTGTTGCTATTGCACGAGCATTGGTTGCAAGACCAAAGCTCCTTCTTGCTGATGAGCCAACGGGGAACCTTGATTCAAAAACAGGAGTGAACGTAATGGAAGAATTAAAAATGCTCAATCGCGAATTTGGTACGACTGTTGTAATTGTCACCCACGACGAAAGTTTGGCGACTGTCGTTGACCGTGTGATTACCATTAAAGACGGGGTTATTTCTTAAATATGAATCCTTTCAATGTGTTAAAAGAATCGATGCAGGCATTGCGAAGTAATGCACTACGATCATCACTTACAGTTATTGGAATTGTGGTGGGTATCTTTTCAGTTACCGCAATGCTTGCGCTTGGTGAGGGTCTTTCAGGAAATATCGAAGAGCGCTTTAATGCGTTCACCAGCGGGGACATTACCGTTGTGGGCGATATCACCGAACAGGATTTTGATTGGTTGCACAGCAGAGACTACGCTTCAGTGGTTGTTGGTTTTCAGTCAGCAAATGGTGTAGAGACTATCTTTGCAGGTTCAGACTTTAGTCCTTCAGTACAAACGATTCTCGGAGACTATGAAGCAGTAACAGGGTTCGAACTTATTTCTGGTGTGAGTTTTGATTTCATGGATTCTGATTTTAATGAAAGAGTGGCTGTTGTCGACGAGGGATTTATTGAAAGTGTAGAAACTGGTGCTGGTACTGACGCAAGTGCCGGTATAGTTATTCTTAACGGTCAGAGATTTACTATTATTGGTGTGCGTGAAGGGGGTAGTGGGGGATTTGGGCAGCGCGGAGACGGGACAATTTTGGTCCCGTATGCGGCCGCACTTGGAGTTGTTACAGACACTACTCATTTCTCTTCAGTGGGAATGAATCTATTTGATGTTTCATATTATGAAACATACTCAAAA